>CAJXPD010000288.1 GCA_913057785.1 uncultured Lewinella sp.
TTTAGTCAGGGTAACCGAAGAGCCGGAATTTACAGAATGCAGCTTTCTGAATAACCTTGATAGCATCCAAATAGAAACAGTTGAAACCCAACCATTGGGTATAGGTCAAGACTTTAGTATCTGTGTGGGAGAGGTAGTGGTTTTAGAAGCCAATGAAGGATTTGAAACCTACGAATGGCAGTCTAACCTTGAATTGCCTTGTACCGACTGTCGGGTATTAACACTTCAGCCATCTCAAAATATGGAGATCAAGCTTCGAGCCAGTACCTCCACCGGTTGCTCTTCTCGGGATACTATCCAGATTCAAGTTTTGGAATCTAGTCGGGCAGAACAATTGATTGAAATATGTTCAGGCGATTCCGTGATGATTTTTGGAGAATGGATATCTGAGGCTGGAATATATGAGCAATCTTTAGCAGGGAGCAATGGCTGCGATAGCACCGTCCAAGTAACCCTTTCTATGTATACCCCAATGGAGATTCAAAGCGAAATATCACCTAGTTGTTTCGGGCAAGCCAACGGAGAGATAAAACTTATTGCTGATGGAGACATGTCTTCTTACTCCATTCAATGGTCAACTGGAGCGTCCGGCAATATATTACCTGGACTTGCTGCTGGTAATTACCGTTATACCTTGACCAATAGCCAGGGATGTGAATCTCAAGGCGAATTAGAAGTGCCTGCGCTAGAAGACATCACCTTTGATCTGGATTGGCAAGATCCGGTCTGTCAGGGAGAAGCGAGCGGATCAATCACATTGACTCCCATTTCTGAGGGCCTAAGTTTTAGCTTGGATGGTCAGGCTTTCCAGGAAAGTGGAAGTTATGGCGAGTTGGCGAGTGGCGAGTACAACATTTGGATTCGTGATTCCAACGGCTGTGAGCGTACAACCGTAGTACAGCTGGTAGAACCGGAGCCTCTAGCCTTAGAAATACCCTCCATCTTGAACATCAATCAAGGCGATACGATCCCAATTGTGATTGGAGGCCAGGTCGACAGGATTACCGCTATCCAGTGGACACCAGCTGTAGGTCTGAGTTGTTCGGATTGCCTGAGTCCTATAGCTTTCCCCGATGCTGATATCATTTACGAAGCCCTCATTACAGATGACCAGGGATGTGTGCTAAGTATTGAGATTACAGTGAAAATTGAAGTTGTTTCAGCCAGCTCTAATGCGGCAATCCTTGCGGGTTTAGATCCTCCCACTGCTTTTAGCCCGAATGGAGATGGCGTTAATGAATATTTCGAAATTCGAGGTCTAGAAAGATTTCCTAGAAGTAGTCTGGTGGTAGTTGATCGATCCGGTAAAGTGGTGTATCAAAGCGATCCTTATGGGAATGACTGGATGGTAGCCAGTTGCCAGAAGGGACATACTATTTTCTGCTGGATCTTAAGAAATCCAATTTGGATATGATCAGAGGCCCTATTGCCCTAATTCGATAAGGAAAACATCATGAAACGACTATTCCGGTTATTTCTGATTCTTTTCTGGATGTGCTGTGGTCTATGGCTTACTGCGCAACAACTCCCCCTTTTCTCCCAATACCAAAACGCCTACAGCCTCCTGAACCCAGCTGCCATGTCCGGCAACTTCTTGCGTTATGATGCTTCCGTGCAAGCCAGTAGCCTCTACAGATACCAATGGACAGGCGTGGAAGGCGCTCCTCGTACTTTCTTGGTCAATGGGAATTACTTCAATGAAGCACACAACTTTCTAACGGGGGCTTCGATTACGCAAGATCAGACCGGAGCATTGAGCCACTTAGGAGCCTATGCACGGGCGGGTTACCTCATTCGTTTTTCTAAGCGATCATTCTTGACGCTTGGACTTAATGCGGGATTCTTGCAGTATAAAGTTGATGGGGAGCAATTGAAGTTTAACAATCCTGATGATAATGTCAATGTATCTCTAACTCGGTTTTCACCAGATTTCTCTTTTGGGGCTACATACTACTATCAAACAAGAACGAAGGATTACTATTATGCTGGCCTTTCTGTTCCGCAAACCTTTGGTTTCAACCTAGAGTTTAGGAATGACCAAAATGGCATAGATATTCAGAGGGTCCGGCATTACTATGCATTATTAGGCAGCGCTTTTTCCTTGACAGATGATAGTTGGCTAGAGATTAGCAGCTGGGTTAAGTATGTGGAAAATACTCCTATCCATGCTGACCTCAACCTACGCCTGGAATACAGACAAATCCTCTGGTTTGGGATAGGAGGATCAACGGCCGGAGCGGCTCATATAGAATTGGGCACGTTCATAGATATGGGAGATTTCAATTTTCTACAGATCGGTTATGGTTACGATCACTTCCTGCAAAAGTATGGCCCACGTTTCGGCGGTGGACATGAAATAAGTGTGAGTTATTTCTACTAGTTTACACCGTAAATATTTATAATTCTGTACGGTCAAGGCCCACCATTCCTGTACCTTTCGTCAAAAATCAAGTATGAAAGGTTTCAACAATCTACTGTTTGTCATTAGCCTTCTAGTGGCAGGGCCACTTTCAGGGCAATCCCCTTGCAGTACTGCTGCGCACAGTCAATTTGATTTCTGGGTAGGGGATTGGGAGGTATATTCTACGACAGGGGACACTGTGGTGGGGCATAATGTCATTAAGAGAATTTTGGGAGGCTGTGTAGTGGAGGAGAACTGGACAGGAGGTTCGGGCTTTCAAGGGAAAAGTTTTAATACTTATAACCCCAAAGATTCTACCTGGAATCAAGTCTGGGTAGATATGAGTGGGGCTACTTATCACTTTAAGGGTAAGTATCAGGATAATGTGATGCAAATGAAAGGGAAATCACCCGGCCAAAATGGCCAAATGGTCTTGTTTGATATGTCTTATCATCCGCAGGAGGATGGAGCAGTTCGCCAAATCTGGAAGATGTCCACCGATGGTGGGAAGAATTGGAATACTGCCTTTGATGGGATGTATCGAAAAAAAGAGACTAAAACCGACGATTAAGTAACCTTCATTCCTTACCTGCTCTGGAAGCACAAGTCACCCTTGAAAGAGCCGATAATTTGTATTACCTATAAAGGTTGAGGGATCGAGGTGGATGCCATTCAGCGGAGGCATCCGCCCGATCCACGGTTTATTTTCCCAAGGGTTTATTGGGATACTTTTTTGAAAATATCTCCATCAGTCTTCAACTCGGTCACTTTCCCATTTTTAACATTGAAAACTAGTACCTCCCCTCTACCGGGTACCATTTCTACTCTAGCTGTATTTTCCTTGGTGTAAGGAGTGGCGATGCAATGCATATTGCCCATCTTAACCGCCAGTTGCCCATTACTTCCATCTATTTCAATCGTACCATAGCCTTCATTGACATAGCGACCGCTAAAAGCTTTGAAGTCTTCGGTCAACTGCCACGTCCGCTCTGCCAATTTCTTCCTATGAGCAGTTACTTTTTCCTGCTGCTGACTCAACTGTTGGGCCATTTCCTGTATCTGAGCTTTATAATCTGCCAGTACGTCATCGTTCTTCAGCCACCAGTCGTAAGAGAAAGCGGCCAATAGATACATGAGGCGAAAACCCGCGCTAGGTTCATTGATCAATACATTTACGCCAATCTTATGCTCGGGCATGAAGGACATGAGTGACAAATACCCTGGAAAACCACCAGAGTGCCAAACCGCCTTTTCATCTCCCAATTTTCCGGACATCCATCCATAGCCGTACCCTTCTCCTTGGAATGGGCCTCGCCGCTGATCCGCTGCTGCCCAGGGTTTTTGCGCATCTCGCATTACCTTTTCGGAGAAGATTTGTTTCCCATTCACTTTACCTTTGTTTATCTGAACATTTGCCCAGGTGGCTAGATCCTCAGCGGTAGTAATTAAGCCCCCTGCGGATTGCATCGTGTTATCCTTCTTCAATAGATAGACAGACTGAAATCTTTCTGGAGCTTCCGCTAAGTAAGGGAGTGCCATCGGCCAATTCCCTTTTTCAGCTTTAGATATATAGGCCGTGGTTCTATCCATCCCCAGCGGGGTAAAGATTTTTTCTTCCAACAGATCCTGCCATTTTTTGCCGGTCACCTCCTGAACGATCAAGGTGTAGATATTGTAGCCAACATTGGTATATTGAAAATTTCCGCGGCCAGCTCGATTCGGTTTCGAATGACTAAGAAGCTGCACCATTTGCTGATGGGTGTGCTCTCCACTATAAGCAGCCCGAAAGCCAATGGGGCCATTTTGTAGGCCAGAGGTATGATTCAGTAAAGACTGGATCGTGATTTTATCCGCCTCCAATTTAGCATCAAATTTGATCTTTGGAAAATAGCTGGCGAGCGTTCCCTCCATCGGAATGACTCCTTCTTCATCCAAAATGGCCGCTAAAAGCCCAGTAAAAGCTTTAGTACAGGAAGCAATGTAGAAGCTGGTATTTTCCTTCATCTTTTGCTTCTCTTCCACTTGGGCGTACCCAAATCCTTTTTCGAAAATTGTTTTTCCATCCTTCACTACCGACATGGCAATCCCAGGGATAGCCTGTGTTTCGCTAAAGGCAAAGTCCACTAATGTTTGTAAATCTTTCTGATAGGCTGCCTTGGTTTTCTTCTGCATTTGTCCAAAAAGCAAAGTGTTGGTCACCAATACGAGCAAGTAACATACAAGTAATTTGCGAGTCATAACAATCGTTTTTTATCGCAAATTGGGACAAAGCAGGTAGGAAGTCTTGAACAAATGAAACCTAAGAAAGCAGAAATTTCTCAATAGAGTTTTAGACCCGGATTCTGGAACAATTTTCGAAAAGCACCTGGACTCATCCCCATCTCCCCTTTAAAATGGCGACTGAAATGACTCTGGTCTGCAAAACCTGCATCCATGGCTATTTGTACTAAGGGGGTTAAACTAGAGGTAAGTTGGCCGATGACCTGCTGGACTCGGAAAGTCCGAATAAACTCTTTGACACTACAATTATAGTATTTGCGGAAAACCCGAGCCAGATATACCGGATGCACGCCTACCATTTTTGCCAATGTCTTTAGGCTAGGTGGCGCTTCATGTTCGTCCTCCAGGCGTTCCTTGACAAGAGCCAGCCACATCGGAGGCATGCCCGAATCTGGGCAAGTATATTCCAGGGCCGCCAGTAGCTCTATGAAGTTCTCCTCTAGGCCTTCGGCAGACGGCGTTTCATAGAGTTCCTTCACAAACTGCAAGCCCGCTCGGGCATGCTGAAGATCGTGGAACCACTGTAGTTTCTTTAGTATACCATTTAAGTCGTTCTCCTGCCAATACTCATCTTTTACGAGGATCGAAATAACCCGGGACCCTTTTGGCCCAAAGGTATTGGTATGCAAAGCGGTGCGAGGTTTTACTACTAAACTTGCGGATTTAGCAAAAACTTCAGTCCGCCTGGTCGTTTCCTTTAACTGACCATTAAGTACAATACTGATCTTGGAAATCTTGTCTTTATGAAGTGGGAAATGACGGTTGGGTTGATAAAATTGGTCGATAATAAACAACTGAGACTGTGGATCAATGAGAAACTGATTCAGAGCCAAGAAACGGTCAGGTGTCTTTGTCATATTCCAGGTCGGATTTTAACCAAAGACACCTGCCGGCTACTAAGGGTTGGAAATTTACTATACTTTGATGAAGATTTTTGCTCGATAGAGTACCCAAGCCAGACCAAAGAAAAACAGTACATTGGCTAAGGCATAGGCCAAAGATGCATTGTATGGACTACTGAATACGGGGGTAAATAGGTTGTTGTATAACCAGCTATAGATATTCCAGTTTTGTCCTTCTGCACCTACCCATTTGATCGCAAACATAGTCTTTACCACTAGACCAGACATGACGTATACAAAAAGGGCATTCGTTCCATATATGATAAAAGGTTTAGCCCATTTGGAATAGGAGTGAATGTCCACTAACCAATAGATCACCCCTAGAATCAGTAAAGCAACACCGCCAGTATAACATACGTAAGAACTGGTCCAGATCTTTTTATTGATGGGAAAGTTAAGGTCCCATACATGGCTTATGGCTAACAAGAGAACACCAGCTACCAACATGCCTGCCACCTTTTCATAGTGACCTCTATCGGTCTTGACCCAGCTACCCGTCAACATACCTATTATGCCTGTAGTGATGGCCGGAAGTGTAGAGAGTAAACCCTCTGGATCCCAAACCTTGGTCTGGCTGTACATATGTCCCTTCAGTAGCAGATTGTCGAACCAGGCGCCTAAATTCGTAGTGGGCTCCAGGTTAGCTGGCCCAATTCCTGGTACTGGCACAACCATCATGAGAAACCAATATAGCAGTAATAACCCGAGGCCAACCCAAGCTTGGGTCTTCCAATTCGATTTCAAGAATAGAATTCCGCAAGCACCATACACCAAGGCAATCCGCTGCAATACGCCCGGTATTCTTAACCGACTAAAGTCATAACCGAAGAAACCTATTATAACCATCACCGCAATCGCTCCTAAGGCTACCCAACTTGCCAGCTTCTTAGTGCTACTCTCCGAAGATGAGGCTTCTCGGGTGAAAAGCGAGACCATAAATATGGCTAGAACAATATAGTGAAAGGTTCTCAAGCTTCCGTCCTCAGCCGTCATGCCAAAGCGAGGGAAAGCGGCTAAGAAGAGTCCCAGACCGAAAATGATCGCCACACGCCTTAGAATCTTCCGAATGATGGCGGATTGATCATCTCCTCTCTCTTTCCTTTTACCCAAAGCCAAAGGAATAGCCACCCCAACGATGAATAAGAAAAAGGGGAAAACCCAATCTGTAGGTGTAATACCGTGCCAATCGGCATGCAACAGGGGAGGATAAACAGTAGACCAAGATCCGGGATTATTCACCAAAATCATCCCCGCGATGGTAAGTCCTCGAAATATATCTAAGGAAAGTAAACGCTCCTTCATACGACTTGCAGTTAGTTTGTTTCGTTTCGAAATTAGTCCGACCAATATAGGAAAATCCGTGAAGTATTCTGGGCACCTCTTAATGTCTCCCGCAATAGTTTCCCGGCTAAAATTAAGATGTAGTTAACGGTGTCTACTCAAAAAAGACTTATTTTGGCCACTATGTCAGAATCAAATGCTAGCTGGAAAATCCAATTGGTGGAGTGTATTCACTTCCTACATCAACAAGGGTGGGCTCCGGCTACCAGCTCCAATTACTCCTTTAGAATTCCAGGAGAATCCACCCTTACGATATCCTCTTCTGGCAAGGATAAAGGAACCTTTAGTGTGGAGGATTTAATGGTAGTGGATTTGCAAGGACAGCCGGTGAATGATAGTAGAAAACCTTCTGCAGAGACCCTACTTCACACCTTGATCTATCAACGTAACCCAGAGGTCACTTGTATTTTGCATACCCATAGTGTGTACAACACCGTTCTATCACAGGTGTATCAAGAAGAAGGCCATCTTCGGCTAACGGGATTTGAGCTAATGAAGGGACTTAGTGGGGTAAAGACGCATGAATCTACGGTGGATCTCCCAATTTTTCCCAACTCCCAAGATATGCCGCAGCTATCTGAAGATATTGCCCTATATTGGGATGAACACCCCGCATTAAAGGGGTTTCTTTTGGCCGGCCATGGATTATACACCTGGGGAAAGTCAATTGCAGAGGCCAAACGACATATTGAAGTATTTGAATTCTTATTTGATTGCTTTTATAAAATCAAAACCTTGGGACAAGTAGCTGATCCGAGGCCAAGCTTGTCTGACAACTTTCAAAATCGTCTTTCCTGACAATTTTTGTGGTCTTGTCCGGCTAGCTAGACAGACAGGGTTTGGCTAGAAAATTGTGCCCATAGAAAGTAAGGCCCCTAGCTAAAAGGTTGACTTAATAACACAAAAATTGTTAGAGAAAAAAACTTATCGTATGGCTATACTTCACATTCCTGATCAAGAGCAAAAACTTACAGAACCGGCGGCCATTAAATCTTTCCTTGCTGAACGAGGAATCTGGTTCGACCAATGGGAAGCCGGAGCAGAATTAGCGGAGGACGCAGATCAAGATACCGTCCTGCAGGCCTATGAGCATGTGCTGAAGCCCTATATGAATGCCAATGGCTACCAGACGGCGGATGTGATCAGCGTTCACCCAAAGCTTCCAAATCTCGATATGCTAAAGACCAAGTTTCTGACGGAGCATACCCATAGCGAAGATGAGGTGCGTTTCTTTGTGGATGGGGAAGGTCTATTTTGGTTTAATCTTGAGAATGGAGAACCGGTTTTTTGTGTGATTTGCCAGAAAGGTGATTTAATCTCTGTACCTGCTAACACTAAGCACTGGTTTGACTTTGGCCCGAAATTATCGGTCAAGGCAATTCGAGTATTTATTGATCAATCAGGATGGGTTCCACATTACACAGAGTCTGGTGTGGATCAATCGTATAACGCCCTTGGTCTCTCCGCATGATTGAGTTTGTCTTAATGGATATCGAAGGGACGACTACCTCCATTGGCTTTGTGCACAATGAGCTCTTTCCTTATGCCAGTGAAAACCTATCTGCTTTTGTGGCGGAGCAGCAGTCGACGCCAAAGGTGCAAGCTGTTTTGGCATCTGTGAAGGAGACCGCACTGGAAGAAGGCCTCGGTAAGATTAGCAACGAGGAGGCAGTTGCCTTAATGCACTCCTGGATAAAAGCAGACCGCAAGCATACGGCGCTAAAGACCCTACAAGGTTATTTATGGCGTAGAGGTTACGAAAAGGGGGACTACGAAGGACATATTTATCCGGATGTCGTGCCAGTCTGGGATCGTTGGAAAGCCCTGGGCATTTCCTTAGGAATCTACTCCTCGGGCTCTGTAGAAGCACAGAAGCTTTTGTTTTCCTATTCTGATTACGGAGATCTTACGCCATATCTAGATGCCTATTTTGACACAAAAGTCGGTCACAAACGGGAAGTGTCTTCCTATCTCGCCATCCAGTCCGTCCTTCAGGTTCCCGCCGAACAAATCTTGTTTCTTTCCGATGTAGAAGCCGAACTCGATGCTGCTCTGGCCGCTGGATTTCAAGTTACGCAAATCGTTAGAAACGGGACAGAGCCTAGTTTAAAGCACACTTTGGCCTTGGATTTTGAGGAATGTTTTGCCCTTCATCGATCCTAGCGCACTGATATCTTCTTTTCCTTCATCGATTGGTTGCTGCTGTCTAGACGGAGCAAGCTGTTCTTTATCGAATTCCGGTATTTTCATTGCATCCTTTGGAAATAAGTGGCGTCCTTGTATAGGAATACTCATTTATCACAAGACTGTTTTCTGCTATACAATAGTTAGAAGCAGCGCTAACAATTCAAATCAATATGAAAATTTGGAATGCTCTATCACTGGCTTTACTATTAGTAACCATTGTTTCATTGCCGTTGCAAGGGCAAAAATGGAACCGGCAGTCGGTTAGTGGAACGGGGGGTATGGTTACTCAAACTTTAGATATTGATGATTTCAACAAACTCGGAGTAGCCTTGCATGCCAAAGTGATTCTTACTCAAGGTAATACACAAAAAGTTACAGTTAGAGGACAACAGAATATCATCGATATCATTGAGAAGGAGGTAGACGGAGGATCTTGGGATATTGGATTCCCTAGAAAGTATAAAGTAAAGAACTACGATAAGCTCACCATCAACATCACGATGCCTAGCTTCAAAGCATTAGCTATTGCTGGATCTGGTGAAATTGAAACCAGTGGAGATTTTAGCGGACTAGGAAATGTCAACATGGCTATCGCTGGCTCTGGTGACATCTCTGTTAGTGGTTCTGCTCAAGATATTCATTTAGAGATTGCAGGTAGCGGTTCGATCGATGTAGCAGGACTTACTTCTTCTGATTGTGAAGTAGAAATTGCTGGATCTGGCGATTGTGAAGTAAATGTTGGCGGAAAGTTGGATGTATCCATTGCTGGTAGTGGCAGTGTTCGCTATAAAGGAAGTCCGAGCGTAAGTTCTAGTATTGCAGGCTCTGGTAGCGTGCGTAGCATGAGATAGATGCTCTGCTAGTTCTGCTGTGCCAATTTTTGGGCTGATTACTTCAACCAAAAATTAGTCAAGAAGCAGCAGGTTGCACATCCGAAGTTTTCCTAAGACATACCTCAGGAAAACTTCGGATATCTTGCTTTGGGCATAGCCCCTTTAAGTCACTTCAACCAACTTTCCGCATTCATCACTTCAAAACTAGGATTGCTCTCAAATAAGTGCTTCAAAATGGGAATATGATCGCCCCCCATGATGAGAAAAATGGCCTGTTCATCGAAAGTTAATTGGCTGATCATCTTCGTATAGATCATGATATTCCTCCGATACCAATCCGCAGTCAATTCCGCACCAATCAGCGTATGATCATCTTCATAATTATAGAAGCCTTTGCTACCGACTAAAGGATAATTGGATACATAACTAGCATGTGAGGTATTCATCACTGCATCGCTGTTGATCCACTGTATGTATTCAAGCAAGGTGCTATTCTGCATTAGAGAATCTTCATTAACTAAATCATCCTCTCGCACTGCGGTCCCCTTAACCGTAGCATCAAGGAATCCCATTTGATTATTGGCCATGGCATACTGTTGTGAATCGCTATAGAGTGAACCATATCTTCCAGGATGATCACATTGATAAACCTTTTCGTGACCGAGCATTTTTGCCACTCGGAAGCCCACCTGCACCAACTCATTCTTAGCGCGAAGTTTTCTGCTATTCATTTTGGAAAAGAGGGTAAATAAGCTATCGATCTTATTCTGAAATTCATATTCCGGTTGTCGTTCAATAAATACCTTATCCGGTTGCTGCTTGGCGATGATCTGGCAAAGCTCGTGGATACTTTGCTGGTGCTTTTCGTCTAGTACATTGTAGGTGCTATCGGTTTGGGAAAAATGGAAGGTGCCTAGTAGATAGACTTTAATTTTAGGGGAGGAAGCTTGAGCAGAGATTTGATAAGTGAAAAAGCTAAATGATAGGCACAAAACTAGTAAACGGAAGAATTTCATAGCTGTTCTTTAAGTCAGATAATAGCCTGAATCTAATAGATTTGTTCCGAGCATTTAGAGATTTTACACCAACTGTACTAACTACTCAATCATTCAGCTGATTCCTGAGGATCAAAAATTTTGTTGTATGAAACACTAGGTTTGTTTTGTAGTAAATGCCATATGTGGAAGAGGAGTGTTTAAGAAGCCTTGAAGTACTATATTTAAAGTATGTTGATCAAAGACAAATGGAAATACCATGTCTATTTGTGGATTGTGGTGATAGGGTTGGGCCTGATTACTGATGTTGGTGCGGGCGGATGGAAAGCCCTATTTTACGCTTTTTCACTTAGGGGATTGAGGTTTGATGGTGTTTTCTATTTTACTTCCATTGTCGTGTACTACATCAACTTTACGTACATCTGCCCAAGATATCTTTCCAAGAAGAGAATCCTATATTTTAGTTTGGGGTTCGTTGGTCTCCTTATCCTTTTTGCGGGACTTAGGTATTTCTTAGATGAAGTCGTTTTTAAGCTCCTTACGGGGATTAACAATTATCAGGGAACAGCGCTGGATTTCCAATACTATTTTTTTGATAATATCACCTTTGCCATTCCTCCGATACTATATAGTTCGGTGATCTTCTTGATCTTTAGGTTTATCGAAGCCCAGAATCAGATTATGCAGTTGAAGCTAGATCATAAAAAGGCTGAACTGAGTTTTCTGAAATCGCAGATCAGTCCGCACTTCTTATTCAATACTTTGAATACCTTTTACAGTGAGCTGATTGATGCGCAACCAGCCGTGGCCAAGGATATTCATAAGTTATCTGATCTACTTCGGTTTGTCACCTATGAATCGGGTGAGGAATTTATCGAATTAAAAAAAGAAATCGCCTTTATCAAGGATTATATCTACTTCTACGAAAAGCGATTCGAAAATGAACTATCACTCGAGTTTGAATTAAAGGGGGAGGTGAAGCATCAAACCATTGCTTCGCTTGTATTGATGCATTTTATAGAGAACGTATTTAAACATGGCGTATTAACGGATAAGGAAGACCCGGCAAAGATTCAGATACATATTCAAAACGACTCGATCAGAATTAGTACTCGCAATAAGATTCAGCCATCCGTAAAATATATGGAAGCAGGGATTGGGGTAGAAAACCTGAAGAAAAGATTGGACACGATCTATGATCAACGATACGAACTGTATTATGCGGAAGAAGGTGATTATTTTAGCGCAAATCTTAGCATACCCATATGAGCCCAAAACTTAGATGTGTTATTGTTGATGACGAGCCCCCAGCTATTCGGTTGGTAGAAAACTACATCAAGAAAGTCCCTTCCTTAGAGTTAGTATACACTACGACCAAACCTTTAGAGGCTATTGCTTATATGGAACGGCATGATTTTGATTTAATCTTTTTAGATATCCAAATGCCAGGTCTAACTGGAATCCAACTATCAAAAATCCTCCAGCAGCACATCCAGGTTATCTTTACCACTGCCTATCCCGAGTTCGCTGTAGAAAGTTACCGACTTAATGCTACCGACTATTTACTCAAGCCGTTTGAGTTTGAACGTTTTTACCAAGCGGTGAAAAAAGTAGAAGCCAAGCATGTTTCGGGCGGAGTTGAGGAGCTGAAGGACTATGTTTTTGTGAAGACGAATAGTAAAAACAGCTTTGAAAAGGCTCAGATCAGCGATATCCTGTACATAGAGGGGCTGAAAAACTATGTAGCCATCCACCTTTCGAATAAACAAGTGGTCACCTACAGCACCCTTAAAGCAGTCAAAGAAAGCCTACCAGGTTCATTGTTCGTTCAGATACATAAGTCCTACATTGTAGCCCTATCTCACATAGAAAAGACAGATTCAATTTCAGTATATGTAGGTGGAAAAGATTTGCCTTTAGGACAGTCTTTCAAATCAGACTTTTTTGCTCGAATCGGGGAAAGTAAGCTGTGATATATGCAGGCCTAGAGCAGAGCCGAATACTTAGAACATGTTTAAACTTTCATGATTGAGCCTGTCCGGCGGCCAGACGGGCGAAATCGAGCAAATTTTGTTCTCAACGAGGCAAAAAACGCAGGCATATTCCGTAATCCCGGAACTAGACCTGAAAGGTACGGCGAGGCTTTTTAACATAGGACAGGAGAAAATTTGCCGTTTGTAGCCGATTGATGGAATTTTAAACATGTTCTTAGACGATCCTACACCAGATGGCTTAACTGATTCGACTCCATGCCTTTACCTGCTTTGCATGTTTGCTCAGATATTTAGCAATTACCTGATGCTCCGGACGTTGCAGATTAGGGTCATCTTCGAGAATCCGGCTGGCGATTTCTCTAGCGGTCTTTAAAATCTTACCGTCCTTGGCCAGATCGGCTAAACGGAGGTTTAAAATCCCACTTTGCTGTGTCCCTTCTATGTTCCCCGGTCCTCTTAACCTAAGGTCGGCTTCGGCGATTTCAAACCCATTATTTGTCTGTACCATCGTCTGGATGCGTTGGCGACTTTCATTGCTTAATTTAAAGCTGGACATCAAAAGACAGTAGGACTGCTCGGCCCCTCGGCCCACCCGCCCTCGCAATTGATGGAGCTGGGACAATCCAAATCGCTCCGTATTCTCAATCACCATTACGCTGGCATTCGGCACATTTACCCCTACTTCAATCACAGTAGTAGCTACCATAATTTGCGTGGTGCCGTTCACAAATCTTTGCATCTCAAAATCCTTGTCCGCCGGCTTCATTCGTCCATGAACAATACTAATCTGATAATCAGGTATTGGAAATTCTCTGCTAAGTGCCTCGTAGCCCTCTTCCAGATTCTGCAGATCTAGTTTTGCTGATTCTTCGATCAAAGGGTAGACAACATACACTTGCCTACCTAAGGCAATTTGCTCCCGCATAAACCCAATGACTCGCATACGATGATTCTCTGTCCGGTGTATCGTCTGGATTTCTTTTCGCCCCGGCGGCAGCTCATCGATCACCGAGACATCTAGATCTCCATAGAGTGTCATGGCGAGTGTCCGCGGAATGGGAGTAGCGGTCATGACTAGAATATGGGGAGGGTATTTGGCGTTCTTTTTCCAGAGTTTAGCTCGTTGGGCTACGCCAAAACGATGCTGTTCATCCGTAATCGCCAATCCCAATTGCTGAAACTGTACCGGTTCCTCGAGTAAGGCGTGCGTGCCGATGATAATCTTGATTTCGCCGCTAGCCAATTCTTCCAGGACCAACTTGCGTTTTTTCCCTTTAACACTACCCGAAAGGAAACCCACCTTGATGTCCATGCCTTCCAGGTATTCAGAAATTGAGATATAATGTTGTTGAGCAAGGATCTCAGTTGGCGCCATTAGGCAGGCTTGGTACCCGTTGTCCAGGGCCATCAGCATACACATGAGGCCTACGATGGTTTTTCCACTACCTACATCCCCCTGAAGCAGGCGGTTCATCTGAATGCCGGATCCCAAATCTCTTCGGATTTCCTTTAGTACTCGTTTCTGAGCGCCGGTGAGTTCAAAAGGCAGCTTCTCCTTAAAAAAGCCATTGAAGTAGTCACCTATGGTGGGGAAGGGGAGACCCTTAATGGCCCGCTGGCGTTTCAATTTCAACTGTAGCAGTCGCAATTGCAAAAAGAATAGCTCTTCGAACTTCAACCGATTGCGAGCACTGATTAGTTCCTGTTGGCTTTTAGGCAAGTGGATCTGCCTCAAGGCATCGAAATGTGCCGGGAACTTTAGCTTCTGTACGATGTAATCCGGTAGATTCTCTTCAAAGTGGGTAATGGACAGTTTTTCAAAAAGGGCCTTGATCAATCTTCGCCTGAACTTAGCATCCAGTCCCTTGGTATTTAACTTTTCGGTGCTTGGATACACAGGAGCGAAGGTCGCTGCTTGCTTCGTATTACTGAGGCTCACCGCTTCAATCTCTGGGTGCGCAATATTGAGCTTGTGATTGAAATGATTGATACGACCATAAACCACATATTCTTTTCCCACCACCAAAGATTTCTCAATCCAGTGAATACCAGAGAACCACACCAATTCGATAGCCCCGGAATCATCTCTCAAGGTACCCATTAAGCGCCGTTTTCTGCCTTCCCCAGCGGTGGTTAGCCTACGCAAAATACCTCGAACCTGGACGGCTCCACTGTCTTCCCTGAGGTCTCTAATCTTGTGAAACTGGGTCTTGTCAATATAGCGATAGGGGTATTGATAGAGGAGATCTCGTAGCGTGAAAATGCTCAATTCCTTCTTCAACAAGTCTGCTCGGGTAGGACCGACTCCCTTTAAATATTCTATTGCTGTCTCCAGAAATGGTCGCTGCATAATAACATCAAATTGCTTACAAAAATAACAATTTTAAGATTATATAATGCTATTCTGGGAACCCATTTTAGTACAAGTGGGTTTTATTTATAGCATCGGAATTCTAGGTTGGAGTTATATTGTTTTTTAACCTATTTTTGCCGAACTTATCCGATATCAATACGAAAAGATGGAAACGAAGAGACAAAGACAGGTTGCGGAATTGGTAAAGCGCAATTTCAGTATGGTACTACAGCAGGAAGGA
>CAJXPD010000289.1 GCA_913057785.1 uncultured Lewinella sp.
AGCTTGCTAGCAGTATCCAACGGGAAGTTAAGCCGCAGGTAGTGATTGAGTTTAGAGAGGAAAATAAAGTGCTGAGAGAGGCAGTAATTGAGTTGACCTAGAAAAGTGCGTATGGGCGAAATAACTGAGCAATCACCTATGCAGAAATGTATGCTACTTCATGGATCTAGATAAGCTTCTAACTCACCTGGACGGATTCAAGGCCCAGTGACACACAAATGAAAAAAGCTACAACCCAACTAAGGATTATAGCTCTTTCTAGTACCGAAGGTGGGACTTCCCGATGTACTTTGACGATCGGGATAAACTTCTCGCCTTACCTTCGGTAGATTCTGGATGGATTGAGCTATAAATAAAAAAGCTACAACCCAATTAAGGATTGTAGCTCTTTTCTAGTACCGAAGGTGGGATCATTCCCTATGTGCTTTATTTTACTCATATACAGCTATTTATAAATTGCGGAGACTTGGCTATGCCTCTGTCTGTGTCTCCAGGACCTTATTTAAGGTAAGACAACAGATTGGCAGGTAGTAAAAATGTGCAAGGACTTCCTAAAGAAGATCTAGTACAAATTTTCTCGGATGAGGTCGAATTAATACTTAACCCGAATTAGACAAGCACATTACGTCTCAAACTTCAAAAGATCATCTAGATCGGACAGGTAAGTGGAAATAGAATCTTCTAGTTGTGAAACTTTAAGTCTAAGTTCATCTATTTGTAATTCCATTTCATCAATTAGTCCATATTTTTTGAAAATCTTAAATAGATGTTCCTTTACTTCAGTATTTCTCAAAAATTCAGGCTGCTTTTCCGGTTCATGTCTCAGTATCGTTATTTTATTCTTAATTGAAGGTAACCAGAACTCATTATGTGCTTCTCCAGATCTATCATTTATCGACCTCTTAATAAAATTCCATAGTATAAAATGATAACCTGGTAAACTAACCAGCGATCTTATTTCTGACAGCATTGATCCGTAAGCTGTGTGGACTGACAAGTATGCATCTTGATCTGATTTTGTTTCTTTTTTATTTGTATTAGGCGAAAAAAAAAGGCAGTCTTCAGACGATTCTAAAAAGTTGAAAAAATTATGGGAACTTAAAGAAGCCAGCTCAGCTTTATCCAGAAACTTCTTAAGGTTTGGAACAATAAAGTACTTCAAAAAGCTTTGTTCATCTAGTTCCATGCATAGATGCCAAATATTTTTGCTCTGTCCATCTACACTATTAAACAAATTCTCATGAATTACCCCCAATTTCTTACTCTTAATTTCTGGAGGAAGTTCTTTAAGAAACCAGGCTGCAAAAAATTCTTGCAATGATCTGTGAGGAAAAGAATATTCAAATCCATCAACAGAAATAATTGAAATAGAGGTTACTAAATCATAGAGTACATCCTTAGTGTCAAAGTTTATGTAAAAATTAGGTTTAAGCTTGTTTAAGGTATCAACAATGAATTCTTCTGTAAATAGAAACTGACCATTTATGAATGTTAAATAGCAGAATCTTTGTAATAATTTTTCAAAATCTTCTCTTGTTAGCCCAGAGATTCTTTCTCTATTATAAGAGTTCTTAGAAAGCCCATCATGTCTAGAATAAAGAGTGTCAAAAACATTGCGATAGAAAACACTCATTTTTTTGGGTATCTCTGGATGATTCTCAAAAGAAAGAATGAACATTGATAATAGAAGTGGATTTGCAAGATATTCTTTTATGCCTTCTTTATCAGTATCGCCAAGAACATCCAGTATCCTTAGTTGCTTTTCTTCGTTGGAGACCATTTTTATAACGAAATCTCTTATTTCATCCTTCTTTAAACCTACCACTTTAAATTGACTAAATCGGGGGTAGTTTTCAATACCTGCTCCAGGTCTGGATGTAATGATGAAATAATTTTTTGAATATTTGTCTAAAAACTTATCTAGCCCGTAATTCAAAGTCTGTTTATTCTTTGCGTAGATTTCATCGAATCCGTCAAAGATGAATAAGAAATTTCCTTTTTTCAAACTGCGATGGAGGATTTCTCTGCTTGGCTTAGCATCTGTATTCAATAATTTTTGCTTTACGTGCTCTTCGATTGATTCTCCATCAGCAATGGCTCTAAATTCTACTAGGACAGGTATTCTCTTTCTATTTTGTATAGAATTTAAAAAAATAAACTTTGTTAGAGTACTTTTTCCACAACCAGCAGAACCAAGTATTGATATATATTGATATTCATCGAATATGTCTTCAATGCGTTGAAAATCAGTAACTAAGTTTCCATGTACCAATCTAATTGGGAAATAGATATCAAAAAATCTTTTTTTAATTCCTCTATGGAGAAACGTATTTACATAATAGAATTTACTAGTTTGAGTATACATATAACTACTTAACCCAACCTCAAGAAGGTTTGCTATTTCGGTATTCAACTTTTTGAGTCCCTTTAACGCTTGATTCAGAAAACTTGTAACTTCTAATTTAGTGTCCATATTACTATGTTTTTTACCTGAAAGGGTTGGGATATGCGATATAGTGCCTATTATCTGCTTCTCAATATCGATATCTATTCGATGGAATTCAATTCCTTTACAGGTAGATGCTCAATTGTTACGCGGGTAGTACTATCGGATACTCCGTTTTATAGGCAGTTTAAATGTTCAAGAATAACTAATCGAAAACTCTCACACAAGCTCTACAGTTATGTATTTTCCATTAACCATTGGAAGATTGAAAACCTAAGTATCTTCAATCTATTTTTAGATGAATAATTAGGAGACGCTTCATTTGGATGCATCTACGTCCCCCCAATAAGAAAATTATGTTGAAGCTAGGAGCGTGAAGATACCGCTCTAATGATTTCGCTATTTTGTGCTTGATTGCATTTTTTTCTGCTAGTAACTTACCGAAAATTTAGTTGCCTATCAAATAGAACAGTCATGTTTATGGGATTACACTTTTTATTTCACGCAGTTTATTTATTTTTATGTAATAGTAAACTGTAACATTCTTTGGTCTATTCTCCTCAGCTGTAGGCACTACTCTTGAAGCATCAAAATGAACAAATTTGCCAGGTTTATCGTGATTACTAGCATCACCTGAATCCTGCCCTTTTTTAAATGCTCCACTAGCCTGAAAATTATCTTACCTACTACTTACATCCAATGTCTCCCGCACCCGTCCCCACAACACCTCATACGGCACCACCTCAATATCAATCGTACTCAAATGCCTAGGCGTAGCCAGGAGCTCCGCATAGGTCTTCGCCGTCTGCTTCTCAATCACCCCCCAATCAAAAGAATGGCGGACGGTGAGAAAGAGCAGCCGGAGAAAGATCTGCGAGCGGCGCGTCGTAGGATCCTTGGAGAGGTAGCGGTAGGCGTACATGCGGAGGGCTTCGGCGCGCTCGATGATGCCGGCACGGTCGCCCCGCTTGAGGAGGAGGAGCACCTGTAGGATCAGGATATTGATGTTCATCCCCTTTTTGTCTTGGGCGTAGTGGATGGTTTCATTGAGGAAGGTGCCCAGGTTGATGTGGCCGGAGCCGGCGAGGAAGAAGAGGTAGGTCTCGTAGATGAGCGTCTCTTCGGTGATGATCTTGTGGGCTTTGCTGCCTTTGATGCTTTGGATGGCGGCTTCTACTTTGGGGAGGTCGTTGGTGTAGAAGCCGAGGATGACTTCGAACTGGTGCACGCCGACCCAGTTGGCGCTATGGCGGTGGGTGAGCTCCTTGACTTCATCGATGGCCTTCTGGGCGGCGGGGTAGTTGCCGACGAGGATATTGGCGGGGACGCGATTGAAGTGAAAGCTACGGCGAGAACGGGGTGGGACTGGAAAAGAAAGCGTATTCATAAAGTTAATAGCATTCTCGCAGATGTCGGCGATAGCTTGTGGGTTGTTGGTGAGTTTGAAGAGAAGGAGATCAAATTGGAAGCGCACGAATTGAAAGTGCATGCTGGGAATATCTTGTGCGTGTAGCTCCTGTTGGACTTCCCGTATTTGCTGTAGAAATGCTTCGGGGATGGTCTTATAGAAGCGGAGCTCCAGGAAGAGATCGTGGTAGTAATCTTCGGCTTTGTCTTCCCATTGTACGATCTCTCGGTATTCTTGTGCCAGCGCCTTGTATTGTCGATACTTCTTTTTGTCGGGCTGGAAGGCGGCATAGTGATAGCAGAGGCGTTGCGAGAGATTCAAGGCAAACTTGGACAGATGATACCGCTTGGCATCTTTCAGCGTATCCTGGGCGAGCTTGGCGGCCCCCAGCACTTTCCCTTTCTTCCAAAGAATATCGCAAGCCAGGTCCGCCTTGGCCACTTCAAAGTATTTTTCTAGGTAACCTGCCGGACGAATTGCCGTACAAAAGAGCGAGTTGATCATCGTCTTCTGAAGTCCCTTCTTCAGTCGATTGAAATTATCGCCCGCAATCGGGTTGCCGGCATAAAAGCTGGCCCGACCTTCTTCCGTTGTAGTGATCGTTCCTGCCCGAACCAACTCATACAAGTCATCAACTTTACCCTTTTTTACCCCGACCACATCCAACTGCCCCGGACTGATCATCTCATTCAAATCTAATATTACGCGCATTTGTAATGCAGCTTTTGTCTAAAATGAGGAAATGAATACTACCTATTAATCAGAAGGTTATATAGGTCGAATATACGTATAATTCTGAATGAAGTAGCAGTATGGTGCAGTCGTATGTTACAAATGAAGCAGGAGCCAGGTGATAAGTTTGAAGTATTGTTCACATAAAACGATTTACTATGGTATCCCTGATTGAATTAGTCCTCGGCATTATCGTTGAAGACATCGTAGAGATCTAGAAAAAAGGGATACCACTACACAAGGCAGTAATATCCCAAATTTAAAAAGTCTAAAACAGGGATAAAGATAAGAACTTCTCCATTAGGGGAACAGTGCTTGCATTGTTCCCCTTTGTATATTTTGCTAAAAATTATATATTTACCTCACCATAAACAGTAAGGCTACCAGCAAAGAAATTCTCACACAGCGTTCTAAAAATCAAACAAGCCTGTTAAAAAGTTTAAGACGCCATTTTGTAACCCGCAAAAGCTAGTTTGCTATGTGTAATTCTATAGTCTTAAGCTTTCGTTCGCCTCCCTTCTTGCCTTGTAGGTACTCTCGTTCTGCTATTTGTTCCCAGCTTTCACACGACTGAAATTTCCATACCATGAGTAAAACTACACCCCAATCCGAAGACCGGCTCAAGGCTATCGACGATTTCCAACAGACCGTAGATATCGATCATGCCGAAGAACGCCTCACCCATTGGTTCCAATCCGCTGTGGAAAGTGATGAGGGGGCCGATAAAGAGGATGTGCATTTCTTTTTGTCTTTACTGAAGTTGTTTAAGTGGATGAGGAGATCGTAGGCTATGTGGGGACATTTTTTTAACTTACGATTTCCAATTATTGAAATAGCTATTCGCTCTTAGAATTCTATGCCAAAGAAGTCCCAAACAAAAAGTCTGGTAATTGCCTTAGATTTTCTGCTGATTACGGTCATCATTGGGCTTCTGACCAATTTGCTTTCTAATGAGATAGAAACAGAACTACGTGGCTTGCTTGGAGATCATTATGCAGAGTGGCTAATTAGTGGTAGTTTGGTCTTAATAGTCCTAAGCTTATTTTGGCTAAGGTTCAATAATAAGGAGGAAGAAGAGCTAGAGCAGGACTGGACTGCTATTAGAAGAGAACTCATCGAAGGCACACTAAAACGATACCAGCGCCGACGCAAGTACAAACTCAATAACCAACTCACCTTTGAGATCAACATTAGCCTTCGATACATTGAGACAAAAACGAACGATGTGATTCAGGAGCAACACACTTTCCCTCCAGATCATACGACTATCTCTGATTACCAATCCTTCTTCGATTCCTTTTATAAAGAAGGCAGCAAAAAAAGACTGCTGATTCTGGGGGAACCAGGATCTGGTAAAACCCTGCTGTTGATCCACTTGGCAGAATTGCTTATGGAAGAAGCCAAACAGGATGAGCAGTTCCCTGTTCCCATTATCATTAACCTGGCTGGCTGGCGGTCTTCCGAGTCAAGTTTTCAGGAATGGCTCAAGGGCCAATTACAGTACAGCACTGGAGAGGCAGGAATAGCTTCTACCTTAGCAAGGCAGTTGGCCGACCAGCACAGCATGCTCCCACTCCTGGATGGTTTAGATGAAATCCCTAAAGCGCATCGAGCAAGTTGTTTGCGGGCAGTAGGGGAATACCTGGAGCTTCGCCAAAGCCAAAGGGGGGCGATTCATTCTCATTATCCGGAGTTGATTATGTGTTCTAGGATCAAGGAATTTGAAGCATTGGGGCAAGCTGCGCCAGTATTTGCTACGGCCAGCATCCAGCCACTTACCGAGCAAATGGTTAAAAATACGCTGGAGGGCTTGGTGAAGGATAAAAACCTAGCTGCTTCTAGATTATTGGAGGAGTTTGAAAAACCTTGGCAGACCCCGCTGAAAGTAGCACTTTCCACGGCATTTCATGTGCATACCGCTTTAGCCTTATATAGCGATCAATGGAAAGAACCACATTCTTCATTTATAAATGAGTCCAGTGAAACTATACAAGAAAGGTTGACGGAAACCTATATAATGCAAGAGTTACAAAAGTTGGATGGCCTTACACCATTCACCACAGATCAATCTCGCCATTGGTTAAGTTGGCTGGCAGATCGACTCTCGATAAGCAGAAAAGGTGTAACCTTTGAGCTGGCGGATCTCCAAGAATCATGGCTACGCAGTGGTGGAAGTAATTATAAAAATCTAATGATCATTAGTTTCCTCTATGCTTCGGTGATTGGTGTGAGCTCTGGTCTGATGGTTGGTGTGGGCTCTGGTCTGATCATTGGTGTGGACTCTGGTCTAGTCGTTGGTCCAGTCATTGGTCTGGTCGTTGGTCTGGTCTTTGGTCCGGTCATTGGTCTGACTAGAATATTGATCTTCAAAGATGATACTTTAATAATATATGATAATATTGTAAAATGGAATTTAAGGCCATATAACGTACTGAAGGCACTCTATAAAGGCTTGTTCAAAGGCTTTGTCTATAGTCTTTACAGTGGTCTGGCTTTTGGTCTGGTATTTGGTCTAGCCTATGGTCTGGCCGGACATCTGGTATTTGGTCTGGTCTTCGGCCTGGTCTTTGGTCTGGTATTTGGTCTGATATTTGGTCTTTCCCTTGGTCTGGTCTATAATTTGGTCGACTTTACTAACTTCCCTAAGTTAAACCGTCCTTATCAACGAATTCTATCTACTATCCAGGCTAGGATGGTACAATCTTGTTTGTTTTTCATCATATTTACTTTAATAATTAATTTCCAATCATATGATCAAGAATGGTCAGAAATAGTTGATAAAGTGGGATTCTTATATTTAGTAATAGGGGGAATAGTGCTTGGAATTTTGTCCGGGCTGTTGAATCATGATGTGGCTAATTTCATTAGCTTTTACCTACTCTGCTACCTCCGCGGCTACATCCCCCTCAACCTAGTCAAATTCCTCAACCACACCGCCGATCACACCGGCCTCATGGAACGCGACGGCGGCCAATGGCGTTTCCGCCACGATCTCATCCAGCAAAAATTAAGAAGTCAGTACGAAGGGAAGTAGGTAAACTTAGAGCCATTTCAATAGAGCCGCAGCGGCGGAGAAAATTGATCCTATGAAAGCGAAGGTAGTGGCTGTCGCATAGTGAGGTTTATCAGCAACAGAGGCATCCTGAAATAGCTTCAGGAACGGGAGTGTTAGATACCTAGCCATCAAGGCAAAGAAAAGAATAGCCAAGTGGATCAGGGAAGGAATAAAAGTGGTGTGCATAATCCAAAAATAGGGATCAATTCCAAAGCTTGAACCATCTCGCACTTTGAAAAACAAGATGTTCCAAACCTCTAATAAAGTTAGAGACTTGCTAGAACCAATCAGTCCTAAATAGATCGCACCAAATGCCAGCATAGCGGCAGTAATCAGGTCCAGGGTAATCAATAGTATAGAAGAAAAGAGATTATTAGCTTTTTGTAGCCATTTTAGGAACCGCCAGGTAATTATGAGTGTCAAAACATCAAAAACTAGATTCACTAGAATGAGCCTCATGTAATAGTAGAGATAATCACCGTAGGAAAACATTCCAAGTCCTGCTACCAGTAAAATCATTGGGATGAAAAAGAGAGCTACACTAAGCACTGTAATATTCACCGTTTGAATATTATCATCTTTGATAAATTTATCCCATATCCTTCGAGGGAGCAGAGACATGCCTAAAATAGCTGAGAGAGCAAGGAGGGTCGCAAATGGAGTGTAATAGTAATTAACGAATTGCATTGCGTCAGAAAGTGCCTCCTTTGGTGTAATTCCCTCTTGTATGTTGGGAAGCATGGCGAATAGATCATCCCATGAGTTAGCTACTATATATACCCCTAGCAAAATGGATACTAATGCCACAAGCCAGCGATAGTTGATTAATAACTTTCCCAAATTGGCATTAAGAATACTTTCAATTGCACCATGAAACCATGCATGCCATCCTCTGCGCTCTAATCCTTCCCATCGTTTTTTATACTTCTCCTGGGAGGCCTGACGACCTTCCGCATTTTGACGAGCATCCAACATCCTAAAGTAAATAAACAGGATACCTGAAAGTGAGGCTAGGAATACCGCAGTATCAATAAGGATTGGTCGCCAAAACTGATCCATGTGGAATAAGGAATTATTATGTGAGAGCTAAAGAGTAGCTTGGAATTGTTGAGCTGCAATAGATTGGTCTCCTTGCATTTACTTGTTATTCTTCTTAGCCGCTTCCACCATCTCCCCCAATTCTCGTAGGGTGACATCGCCCCAATTACGACCATCTTTGGTAGAAGTTTCAGGAGCATCCATGCTACTGGAAACCGTTGCCATGCTTTGTCCATCTTTCCACATCGGTCCTTCACCCCGGCAAAGCCATTCAGCGCTAAGTTTTGGATAACCCACCAATATCTTGTGGACTATAGAAAAGTTTGGAGATGACTTATTGTTGATGATATGTCCAATTGTCTGCTTATTGGATCCTACCTGTTTAGCAAACTCTGGTCTGCTGAGATTTAGAGAATTGATCAATTCTTCTAACCTATCACCAAAAGTCATATAATTCGTACTTTGGGCTGAAATATTTTACATTTTACTTGAAAGTAAAATATTTCGTACCTATATTTGTTTCAATTAATCGAAATGACACCCAAATATATGAATTTCAGCTTACCTCCAGACTATGATCTGCGCTACACGCTGGATTATCTAATCCGCCGAAAGGCCGTCCAGAACGACCTTCCCATCCTTTCCATCTCCCGAGACTTAGCTGCCCTGATGCAATGCACCACGCGCATGCTGATGTATTACCGCAAAGAGAAACTGAATAGCCAACGCGCACCTTTGAGTGAGGAGAGATTGGAGGCTTTGGGTACCTACTTTGAAATTGAGGCGGAGCAGCTATTGACCCAAACGGTCCAACAAAACGCTTTATCGCTTACTTCCCATACAGTTGTTTAACCGATTAGGTGCCCTGGGGCTAGCTCAGGGCCTTTTTAGACTTTTCTGACTTGTCCTTTCAAAAGGCAAGGTCATGGGATTCGGTCCCCGGTTCGCCGGGGTACTTTTCCCTACATAAAGCAGTGGTCTTTGTTGAGTAGGTCACGAACAAATGGGGTTTAGTCGAGGGTAGTTGCAGTATCGGGATTCCAGCCCTCCGTCAACTGCCCTCTTTTCTTCCCTGGTAGGCAAAAAAAATCCCGCCAAAAGAGGCAGGATTAGCGAGGAATCACCCCGGGAGCCCGGCACGGCTTTCCGGGATTTTTTCACTTCTAACAACAAAAGTATGAGTTTTTTCAATCTAAAGCAATTTGATAACCTGGACCCCTACCTGGAGCAGGAGCTGGCCGATGCGGAGCGCTTGGCCAACAAACGGGACCTGGAAGGAGAGCTGGAAAGGCGCTTTGGTCGAGCCTCTGGTCAACAGCCTTGGCTCATCCGCAATGCCAAGTCGCGGCGTGGGGCCTTTTTCTTCAGTTTTGTGTGTAATGTCATCAGCGCTGCTGCCGGCTGGTACGGTGGGCTGATTGTGATGGAGATCATTCCCATCCCCTATATGAACTACGTAGGTGCTTTGTGTGGTCTCTTCTTAATGGAGAAATACAAACGCAAATTCTCGGATAGCTTTTGGGATACCTATTGGGCTACTCAGAAGTTGCGCTGGGATTTGATTGCAAAAAACTTCTCTTTGTTGATGGTCAGCCTTTTCCTATCCGTCTATGGCATGTACTTCGCCGTGCATGACTTCTCTCCTGAGGCGCGGCAATTGGGCTTGGGAGATAATCCGGAAGTAGCAGCCATGCAAGATCGCGTGCGCATCATCGACTCTACCCTCCTGGCTTTACGCGCCGATGAATCCAACTACAATTCACAAGGGCAATTCTATCATATACATGTACCCAAAGAAAATCAATTGACGGCCGAACGGGCAGAGCTAGCCGGCATCCTTAAGAAGGAGCATGGCGTGGTGGTGGTGAAAAACAATGATTTGTTGGCAGAATGGAAATTGAGAACGGGCTTCCGTTCTTACTTCGGTATCATCATCACCCTACTTTCAGAGTTCATCTTCGAGATCTGTATGGGCTTCTGCTCCTACTACGACTACCGCATGCTACGCGCCCTCAAGGCTACCAAGAAACGAGCAAAAGAACTGAACGGAAAAAAGATACTGACCCCGACGGCATAGAGCTCCATGCGGAAGAGGGAATACCCTCCGCTGCCGGGGGATCCTCTAGCGACTTCCTAAATCCTGTTGCAACAGACTTTTCCCTTGTTGCAACAGACGATCTGGGCAAACTGGAGGAGATATACATAGGCGCATGGAAAGACCGCTACCGGCAATACCAAGCCTACTTTAGAAACGAAGGCACCAAAGCGGCCAATGAAAAGGGTAGACAAACCGAACTGAACAAATTGCTCTACCTGGAGGATCAAATGCGACTGGCTGGCTTTGATCCGAGCGCACTCATCGACAAACGCACCGGCTACGCCAGCAGAAAGCCTGTTGCAACATAGCATTAGAGCGGCACACCACTACATACCAATCCTTTACATTCTACTTCGGGCTGGCCTAGCTGGCCCCCTTTTCCTATTCCTTCCCTAATTGCCTCGGCAATGAGGGCTAGGAGTGGGCATTACTCATGTGCAAATTTTTGGCAAATGATCTTATCTAATACAGCTAAGGTAATGGATAAGCTACGCGATCCAGATCCTATCCTCAATCTTCCCTTTTGGCAATCTGTGGTCGCCACCTTGTTGAAGGAGATTGAGCAAAAGAAAGTCTATCACGCCCGACAGGCAGCTGCCACCCAGCCCTTGGAAAGGGTAGGGGATGAGCTGCCTACTCCAACGGAAGCCCAACAATACCAACGCTATCAATACCATATCGAAACGGCTAATCTATTCTTCGCCCTGGGGCAAACCTTATCACTATTGCTAGAAGGAGCCGAAGACCTGCACAGCTGGTACCTTACTCTGCAGCACCAGTCCAACCTCCGCATCAATCAGCGCTTGCAACAACTCATCATTGATCACGATCGCTTGTACAAGGAGGTACTGTTCTGGCAGCAGAATTATCATCAGGAAATTCAGCTACATACCGAGACGACTGCCATCGCCTACCGATTAGCCAAAAGACTAAAAGCCCTTAGCAATGACCGTAAAATCTAATCCTATGTTATCCCCACAAGAGCTACTCAAGGGCGAAAGCACCGAGGCCCAACAACCGGAATTCATGGCCTTTTACGACATCCTGGAACAAAGGGATGGGGGACGAAAAATCAAGATCAACTACTACAAGCTGATCAATCTCCTCAAGCACATGGGCTACCGGCGTTACGATATCGGTAAGCAATCCTTTATGGTGCGTGTGCAGGATAATGTGGTGGAGGAAGTAGCCGAGAAGGACATCGTGGATCGATTTGAGGACTACATCAATCAGTTTCCCGAAAATCTGCCCGATGGAGTTTTGAAAGTAGCGATCCTTAATAAGATCTATGGAGGAGTGAGCACCTATTTCAGTAAGCACATCCTCCAGCGCCTCACCGAGGACGAGCCCATCAATTTCTCCAATCACACACGCGATGCGGCCTACTTCTACTATCAGAATGGATATGTGAAAGTGACTAGGGCGGGGGCGGAACTCTTACCCTACAGCCGTTTGGAGAAGAAGATCTGGAAGAACCAGATCCTCAATCGCGATTTCAAGCCCTTAGCCGATTCCGACTGGGACCAAGGCACCTTCACCCGCTTCGTCAAGAACATCTCCAACAACTGGAAGCAACGTCCCGACGGAGCCGTCAACATCCCCGACAAAGGCCGATACGAGGCTTTCAAGACCATCATCGGCTACCTGCTGCATGGCTATTTCGAAGGCAAGCTCAAAGCCATAGTCTTCACCGATAGCCGCATCAGCGAGGATCCCTCCGGCCGTACCGGAAAGACCCTCATCTTCAAAGCCATGGGCCACATGCTCAATGCCTCCAAACATGCCTCCACTTTCACCGAGCTCAACGGCAAGGACTTCGACGTCAGCGATCGCTTCAAATACCAGGAGCTCGGCATCGATACCAAGCTAGTCCACCTCAATGATGTCAAACGCCACTTCCCCTTCGAGGAGCTCTTCAACGACATCACGGAGGGCATCAAGCGCCAGCGCAAGAACGAGAGCCCAGCCATCGTCTACGCCAAGATGGGCATCAGCACCAATCTCACCATCCGTATTCATGGCGATAGCGCCAAGGATCGCTCCGTAGAGTTCGAAATGGCCGACTACTACAGCGCCACCGTCAGCCCAGAGAAGGAGTTTGGTGAATGGTTCTTCCGTGACTGGTCCAAGGAGCAATGGCATCAGTTCGACAACTTCATGCTCCACTGTGTCCAATGCTATCTACAGGATGGCCTCCGCAGCCCCAAGGCCATCAATCTGAACGTCCGTAAGCTGAAGGAGGAAACCTGCAAGGAGTTCATCGTCTGGATGGAGGATCGAAATATCAAGCACAATGATGAGTTCGATAAGAAGACTACCTACGAGTGGTTTATGCGCGATCATACCACCCACGGCTTCGAGAGCTGGCTCAAGCAAAGGATCTTCACCAATTGGCTGAAGCTCTACGCGGAGTTCCATGAGGACTACAGTGGCTACAAGGAAAGGCGCTCCAATGGCCGGGACTTTATCCGCTATCAAAAGCATACTCGGTCGGCAGGGGAGGAGCAGCAATTAAGTCTCACAGAATCCATTGGGTCAGAATAATATTTCACAATGAGCCCATTTTGCCAAATCGCTAAAATCTACACCCTCTTTTTACGAAATAGGGGGGGTACCAATTTCAGCATTTTCTATGCACTTTGTGCACTGATTACTATTAAAGGTTTGATTATTAGTGTTTTATCAAATTCGAAACAGTGCATAGGCCTCAAAAAGTATGCACTTTGTATGCACTTTTCGAAATTCTGTGCACTGGGGCAGTGCATATCTTTTGAAAAAGTGCACACGGAATCAAGTTGTTGGGGAGGTGTATGCACTGATCAAGTATCTGACAAACAGTTTTTTATACGAAAAAAACACAAAGTGCATAGGATTTACCTATTTGATGGGGGGTGGTTTGGAACGCTACCCCAATACCCCCTTTTTTCACACCCCTCCAACAGAAGAAGATTCTGCATGTACCATAAAATCGAAGAAAATATTACTCGATAGGGTAGGGCACCACCTCGCCCTACTGCAGTAGAAGAGCTATATTTTGCCAAATTTTGCATTCCGGCCCTTGGAGGAATTTCTTCCAGGGGCTTTTTAGTCCATGCTATTGGTCCTTTGGTCTAGTTCTCCCATTCCCTTATCGTAATAACTGGACTTTGGGTTCACCCCGATAGTAAATTAAATTAACCAAAACCGATTGAAAATGTCAAACCCCATTTTAAACAAGGTATCTGGTAGTGATTTCTTTGCTGTTATCGCTCCTGGATTTTACAGCTTTGTAGCACTCTTCGTTGTTATAATTGCCTTAGGTCCTAACAGCAGTGGATTCCAGTCAATATGGAAAATTCTAGACCATCTTCTAAGTCTTATTGAAAAATCACCAATTTCTCTAATCTTTATTTTATTTGGTACTTATCTCGTTGGCAGTGCGTTTCGTGCCATTCCAGTAACTTTTGCTGAAAGAAGTATTCCTCGGTTTAAATCTAACTTTCCTTACCCTTCAGCATTAAATGATATTCTGGATAAGCTGCAGGGGAATCCTCAGTTATGGAAGGGGGACCCTAAGCAAATGCCAATGATCCCTAGTGACTTTCCCGAAGCAATATTCAACTTTTGGAAGACTAGATTGTGCATTGTTTCGCAAGAAGGGTTCGCTTATTACCAATCCTTCGAGAACAGGTCTCGTTTTTTTGCTGGAATCATATGGGCTTCTATCGTCGGTTTCGGCTGCAGTATCATTATTTTTATTGGTACCCTTTCTATAGTTAACCCCGTTGGTATTCCAATCTTGTTGTTTTCACTTGTTCTTTTCATAGCCTTTGGTTCGAACTTTCGTAGAATTCGAAGACAAGAAGCTCGTGCTCTACTTTTAGCATATTTGGCGATCAAAGAGATGGAAAAATAGCATATGTGAGGTTCCTTCAAGCTCGTTTGCTGGCAGATTACTACAAATCCCTGTATATTTGTAAGGCAAAAGCAATGCAAAATTTAGGCAATAGTACAGTATAATCCAGGACATATTTCACAACTGCCCATCCCCCCAGGCACAAAAGCATTGCTTATGAGAAAGAAGGAACCTTACCTACCGCGCTGCGTCAGCAAAAAAGAACTCGCCATCTATTTCGGCGTCTCCCACAAGTGGCTTTGGACCAACCTCATCACCGAGGATCTCATCAGCGAATGGGGCTTTGAGCTCGAAGACATCAAGCCCCGCCGCATCTTCCCCCCGGACATCACTTTGAAGATCTATCAGCACTTTGGGATCAGGGATTTGCATTTGAGTTTGTGGGAGGAGTTGATGGCAGGGTGAGGGAGTAATCTATCGCGGGTATTGAACAGCATGCTGTGGACAGACCCAGAGTATTTTGCCGCCATGCACCACCTTTTGGAGGTAATTCATCCATTCCTTCCCTGGATCCGCCTCATCTAGAATTTGTTTGATGATTTGCAATTCGGCTTCAGTAGCGGCCTTGGGTTCGTACGCTCTTAGTTTTGGGGAATCTCCAATACCCTGGAGTTTACCTATATAGTCTTTGGTTGCGATCAAGTTGAGATTTTGTGGCTTA
>CAJXPD010000290.1 GCA_913057785.1 uncultured Lewinella sp.
CAGAAAAGTCGCAGCAGAAAAACAGGAGAATCTTTTGTCGAACTACTTAAGTGAAGTACTATAGATAATGTATGACCTATAAGTCTATGAAACAACGACTGTTGAGAAAAGTGTACACTCTTCTACTCGGACTGTTATTGATCACTATCAATATCCCTTCTTTTGGCCAGACCTTCCCCTGTGATGGTAGTCTGAGATTTGGGTTCAATTCCGGAAACATTCGAACCACCCTGGCAAAGGTGACGTTTGGCCCTTTTGGGGCGATTTTCTATGAGCGGACAAACAACTATTTTGGGGTTAATTTGAACTCACTTGGGTTCAACCCGCAAGACAATTACATCTATGCAGTTAGAGCGGGGAGTAATGAAATTGTGCGGCTAAAATCGGACAATACCTTTGAAGTAGTTGGTAATGTGCCCGTCGTAGATGAACTGGTCAGTACAGCAGGAGATTGTACTCCAACAGGCTTGTATTTGTGCCATGATCAGAACCTAAATCAAATTCTAGTTTTCAATGTAGTGGATGGTTTTGAGTTGGTCAATAGAATTGATTTATTCTGGGATTCCCAATCTATTAATAGCGGCCCTTTCACCACTCGAATAGATGCCTTAGCTATTGATCCTAACAATCCAACGGTTGCTTATTCCTATCAAGGCGATTACTTCGGTACGGGCTTGGATCCTGTGGCTACGAAAGGGTATTTCTTAGAAATTGACCTGGACTTTCAGGGAGCCAATTTAGGGCGAGTCAGGCCCATCGCAGAAATCCCTAGAAATGCGGTTTACAAAATAGGCTCTCTTTTCTTTGGTGCTAATGGTGGTTTATATGCACATGGTGCTGGATCGAGAGGCCCGGATCCCACCATGAATAGATTCTTAAACATCAACCAGAATACGGGTGAGGCAACCGTACGCTCGACCACAGCCCCTTCTGGTACCAATAGCGATGGTTGTTCGTGTCCTTATAATGTTAGCTTTACAAATGTTGCAGATCCGAATTTTGCGCTTTGTTCCGATTCGAAAACCAAGTATACTTTAACGGTTACCAATCGATTCTTTCTGGATATCCCCAACGCAACGATCATTGATACCTTTCCGGAAGGGATGATCATTTCAGGAATCTCTCGAGATTATATACCTAATGTAGCAGATGGTACGGGGGTAGGCACTCGTGTTTTACGATTAGATAATCTCAATATTCCCTCTAAAGCGAGAATCTCCATTGACGTGGACATCCAAGTAGTTGAACTCCCCATTGAATCGATACCCAACCAAGCCATTCTGACAAATCTGCCGGAAAGGTTTGAAGATCAAATCCTTTCTGACGACCCCAGTACCCTAGGTACTATTGGAGATCCTACCAATATTTTTTCTGATCCTCAACGATTAGAGAACTTCACCGTAGATATTACCAACCCGACCGATTGCTTTAGCGAAAGCGGTAAAATTGTTATTACCTCAAGTATTTTGATTCCAGGGAATGAATATACCATTGGCCTTGAAGATCGAGAATTCAACCGGACGGAAACAAACGTAATTATTGATGAGGAAAATACCTTTATGCTGGATAGTCTTGCCCCTAGTAGATATAGACTATTCAAAATAAAACCAGTAGATAGCGAATGTACCTTCGCCATGAAAGACACATTTCTCACCGTAATGGCTCCTAACCACTTATTGCAAGCAGAGGTCTTTGACAATAGTCCAGTTTGCGAAGGAGCTACGCTAAATTTGTCCGCAGAAGTTTCCCCGCCGGAGGGGATGGCCATATGGTCCAGTCCCAGGATTTTTCGACATGTTGGCACAGACCTGACCATTGATTCAGCAACGGTAGATGAGAGTGGTGAATATCAAATGGTCTTCAGCCTTGGTTATTGTGAGCAAATCCGAACTTTGGACATAGAAGTGGCTCCATCCATTGAAGCCAACATCAATAGCCCCGATAGATTTTGCGAACGGGATACTATGCGCTTGTTTGCTCAAGGGGTAGGCAATTTGGAGTCTTTTGATTGGCTAGATCCAAGTGGCAATTTGTCCAGCGATTCGCTTATTGAAATTCCTTTTGCCAGTTCTGAAAATGAAGGGATTTATGAATTGATTATTGATAATGGTCTTTGTAGAGATACCGTCCGCAAATATATTAGTGTATCTCCAAGTACCACCCTTGAGCTTCCATCCGTATTGAAGTCCAATTTCTGTGAGCCGTTGAGGTTAAATCCTGAGCTATCGGGGCCTACAAATGTGACCTATGAATGGACACCTGTTGAAGGCCTTAGCTGCGCGGATTGTCCCAATCCTGTAATCGACACACCTATCGTTAATCAGTATAATTTGAAGGTGATTAATGAGTTTGCTTGTCAGGATAGTGCTTCTGTCGAAGTGTTTATAGATGAAGAGAGCCTCATTTATTTTCCGAATGCCTTCAGTCCAAACGATGATGGCATTAATGATTATTTTCAAGTATTCCCTAATTGTAGTGTAGCTTCAATCGATGAATTTCGAGTCTTTGATCGCTTTGGTGGTATGGTATATTCCTTAAAGGGAGCCGACAAATTCTCAGATCCCAGGATGTTCTGGAACGGATGGGACGAATTCGTCGGAGCAAACCCTGGGGTATACGTCTGGTTTTTGAAAATGACGCTCATCGACGGTACAAAAAGAAGTTTCGAAGGGGACGTGAATGTATTCAGGTAAGTTAATCATGGCCTCGATCAATCACGTCCCTCTTGCGGGAAGCCCTTATCGTCTGCCTATCTCTTTCTTGATTTTGTGATATCTTTCTATTATTCTCTCTCTACCAGCATGATCAATGAGCCGATCCAATGCCTCCAGCTGAGCTATTTTTAATGCTTCATTGGGATTGGTGTTAATATCTGGTCGTACACCTGTTCCTTCCCAGTCCGTTTTCGTTACTGGGTGAATATTGTATTGTACAGGAACTTGTACGCCAAAATTGTCGTTGGCTGCCAGAAAATTAATGCCGTGCGCTGCGCCAGGTGTAGTTTGGCCAATTATTATTGCCCGACCAAAATGCTTCATGCTGTAGGCAAAACTTTCTGCTAGAGAAAAGGTCTGCTCACCTACTAAGATATAGACTGGCTTATCCAGATAACGTGCTCCTCCAAGTTCTTGAAAGGTAGAGTCCGAACTCGTCTCTTCGGTAGGCCTATTATAGCTGGACATCCATAATTTAGGTTGCGCATCAAAGAAATAACTGCCTAGATAGGTGTCAGTAGGGCTATATCCACCCTGATTTTCCCTTAAGTCTATGATTAATGCATCTGTATTAGTTAGGAATCCCATGGTCGCATCAATCGTAGATTCTACCCAGGCCAAAGGATGCCAAAAGTTCAATTTCATGTATCCGATGTTTCCATCTAGTATTTCAACTTTCGTGAATCCGAAATTCTCTTGCCTCGCATACCATTCATTCCAATCAATTACTTCTTCTTCCACTTCTTCTGTGTTCTGTTGTTCTTCCTGTCGCTTGGCTCTTTCACGTCTAGACTTTAATAGCTCAGGACTGTACTGTACCTTAAAATGTTTGTCCTTGGTAATCGCTACTAGATCATCACTTAAAACCTTGGCAAAGTCCTTGGCATCTGTGACATCATCATATTTTCCGGTTTGATGTAGGCTATCTAGCGCATTATTTACGTACTCAACCCGATCAATAAATACATAGTTGGAGTGTATTAATGCTTTGATGCCTTCGATCACAGCATCTTTCTCATCGTTTTGAAGTTTTTGTTGAGCAAAGAGTAATGCGGGTGTTAGCATCAATAGTAGGGTGAAAATCTTCTTGGATGGTACCATATGGTTGTGTCTATTGGGTAGTGTTTTCTATGTCAGGCTTCAGCTATATTCATCCCAGCCGGGTGAATCTCCTTTGGAGAAAAAGGCATAGCAGTGGCTTTGTCCAACATTACATTTGGAACACTACTGAAATTTTTAAACAGGTTTAAATTTTCTGTAAAGGTATGGTCACTACAGAAAGGAAAAATTGTAAAAAACAATCAATCTAATGAGTGTGACTATTGTTGTCATTCGACTTAATAAGTGACGAAAAAGTCACTTCCCTCTTTTTTTACACTGGAGGCAAATTTCTTGGGAGCAAGTCCGGTGAATTTTTTCACCTCCTTGGTCAAGTGAGACTGATCAGCATAGTTGAGGAAATAGGCGAGATCAGTTAGTTTTACCTTGGCATCTAGATGATGCAGAAATAATCTAAATCGGTATTTCCTTTTAATGTCTTTGGGAGATTCACCTACCTTCTCCACACAGGCTCTAAAAAGCGTTGATTCACTGATAAAGTTTTCCTTACAGAAATCTTTGATCTTATTCCCTTCTTCAGTGATGGAGGTGCTAGCATAACTAAGGTAGGACTGTATCAGTTGGATAGGCCGGGGCTTTCTATTCTTAAGCAGAAAGTTTTCAAGTAGTTGCGTTCGTTTAGTCGTGCACTGGGGGGCAAACAACTGTTCTTTGAAATAATGTCGGTCAGGACCAAATATCTCTGTGAAGGGGTCATCGATTGGGGAAACCTGATTTAATGGCTTTTGCGTAAACTGGGATAAGCCCGTAGTAGTAAAAAGGATGCAAATTTGATCCAATTCTCCAGCGATAGAAACCTTAAACGATTGATTGTGCCAACCGTAAAGTTTTGACTGTATGGAGGCGTGACTATCGCTTTGAATGGAACAGCTGTTTTCCAGTTGATTCCAACTTATGCGATTATTCTTGTAGAGGGCCAGGCAACAGTTGTTGTTGGGATAGGTCGTATAGTTATGTATACTTTTATCATCAGTGGATTTGATAAACAAGAAGTAATCAATAACTTTTCTGAGTTCCTTGTTTTCTGGTCTGGTGATTGTAAAGTTCATGCCTTCTGTTAACTGCTTATCCTTGAGAGATGCTTAAGCGACTAATTTACAATAGCCGATCATTAATAAAACGAGAAATTACTGCTTTGTTGTGTTCGTGTCAATTTACCTGCCTAAGATTCTATTGGCTTGGCTTGGACTGAACCTGAAGGAGTGCGCCGGGCTTGTAGTGTTTACCGGCAAGAAATACATGCTCAATCTTACGAGTATTGGAGATGGATACGGTTGGATCCGCTTTAAGGACTAGTATATCTGCTCTTTTCCCTACCTCTATGGTGCCCGTCACCTCCTCTATTCCGAGTGCTTTGGCTCCGTTTCTAGTGGCGATAGATATAACTTCTGCCGGAGTAATCCCCGTCGAAACAAGTAATTCTAGTTCCCGATGTAGACTTACACCTGGAGTCATCCAAGGGTTCAGTAGATCGGAGCCAGCAGTTAGTAAGACACCGCGCTCGTGGAATGTACGAATGATCTCCAACATAAGTGGCCATGCTTCTTGTGCTGCCGCAAATTGTTCTTCAGTCCAAGCCGCTGAATAGGGGTGAGGCCCTGCACGCCATCTTTTGACTTGACCTGGCATTGCTAAATCTGGTTCCAACCTTTCGAGTACGCTTGAGCTATTTCCGAAGGTCATAGCCTCTCCCAATGCTAATGTTGGATCTACATCTATTTGCTTTGCTACCAACAAATCTGCCAGGTCTTTAATTTCCTTTCCCTGAATGTCTACTACTTCCTTCCAGCGAGCAAAAAGATTGGCATCAAAGCCAGCTGAGCCCGGAGGGATATAGAAGTGCTGAAATTCCTCCCGATATTCTTGCGGGACCAAGCTGTGGATTAAGCCAGCGTACCAAGAATGTGCTAGCGCATCAATACCTGCTTGGGCTGCTTGCGTCCAGGAGGTCTCGCCGAGATGTCCGATGACCCTGAGCCCATGTTGGTGTGCCTCCTCTATAATTATGGCAGCCAACTCTGGTGATACACCTGCATATATTTTGACAAATTCGACACCCAATTTTGCGTCTTCGGCAACTATATTACGATAGTTTTCTTCTGTCTTTCCTCTTTGTCCGAAATAGGAATCTGGCCCATTAATCAGCTTACCGGCTAGATATAAATCCGGACCTATAATGGTCCCCTGTCGCACTTGTTCTCTAAGTTCAACGACTGGATTAGAAGGCGCGCGTAAGGTAGTAATCCCAAATGCTACCAGTTGAGCTAGGAATTTGGGTGCATGCCTCCCTTGATCTATATGCGCATGCATGTCAATTAGGCCTGGAATGATATATAATCCGGAAAGATCCATGGTCTTCGCATCCGTTGGTGCTTTGGGAGCACCAGTTTTTGGACCAGCATAAACTATTTTATCTGTGGCCAGGGCAATGACCGCGTTTCTCAACGGGGGCCCACCATTTCCATCTATTAGGGTGGCGTTGCTCAATACCGTAGTAATACTTTGGTCGATGGGGGCTTGATTACAGGCTAGTGTCGAGATATATAGAGCCACTATTGCAACTAGATTCAAAAAAGGGAAAAAGGAATTGCTGTATCCATTCAATAGATGTTTGAATACCATGTTGTACGAAAGAGAGAACATATATTGGGATTTTAAGAGCACTTGTTCGAATTAGGAGGCATTAGTTGTAAGCATCCATACTTTACAGGTTCAAGGCAGTAGTAAATCACTAGCATATACTATTACGATTTTTATCGTAGTAAATATCTACGATTTTAATCGTAATAACAAGTTTTACTACGATAAAAATCGTAATAAGGGTTTATTTTGGGTGTAATGCGTTGATTAATAAGTTTTTATTGAATTTTGATTTTGGAAGGTCATTACTGCGTCCTACAAGATCATTTTGACGGAGTACTACTCATCAAGTCCCTAAGGAACTGAATCTAAAGCCGGGGTGAGCGACGAATGAAGAAACCCTAGCCTTCATCGAAGCAGAATTGCTAGCCGCTGCCGTTAATCTCTCCGTAAATGCTGAACTTTCTGGGAAAGCTACTAAAGGCGCAGCCCTTGCATTACTCGGCCGAGTAATGCTAAAAGCTAAGCAATGGTAGCAGGCTGCCGATGCTATACAGCAAGTAATTGATTTGAATTAGTATGAGTTTTTGCACTCGTGGAGGGTCTGTTTAGTGTGGAAAACGAAGGTAAGGCTGGGCTAATCTTTGTCTTTGAATCCTTGAATACAGGCCTAGGTTGGAATTATACCCCTCACGCCTATCTTGTCGGTTTGTCCCACTGGCCAGGTGAACTACGAGGCACAGTTTCAGTTGTGGCACTGGTTTGTCAATTCCTTTCACCCAGATGACAGACGCGTTCTAGCGTACGATCCCGATAACGCCAAATAAGGTTGAGTTCTCAAGAACTACGAGAATAAAGAGGGCGAGTTTGTGGATCTGATGAATGACGAGATTATCGCAGGAGTAGAAAAGAAATCCCCTCAGCATTTAGAGTCAGGACAGACACCGAGAACATATTTTAAGTAAACGCCAAATGCCCATCGTCCACCTTCCCGTACTTCAGCATGAATAAATCCTTGATGGATTGCTACGTACAACCTAGCTGATCGCAAGGACTTTGTTGGACAAGGGATCTAATACTCAAAGTTCTTTATCAACTTCTTCTTTAGTTTGCTGAGGAGTATTTTATTGGTTCCTTCCTGCATCAATATAGCAGAGGGGTATAAGTAATCAAGAGAGATCAGCACCTTTTCCTCCTGATCCCTTTTTTGAATGCTAACGACTCTCGTATGCCCTAGCCACCATTTTCTACCTTCCAACGCTCCTTCTTCAATATTGTATTTCTTGATTTTGAAGCCAAATTCATTCAAGGTGTGAAATATGGTATCCATGATCGAATCATGTTTCCCAGTAATGGTTAATTCTAATGCTTCTTTCCAAATGGATTCCCAGTCTCTGTTTTGCTTTAGGTATCGTCGGTAGTGTAAGTAGGCTAAGATGCCGATTGCTATAAAGTACCCGAATACTAGCATATAAGCGTAGGTTGATTTACGATCGGTCATTCCTTCAGCAGATTGCTTTACTCCGATCATAAACGCCAATGCTCCTGATAGTATCAAAATGAAGCTAAGTTTGATCAAGTTTAGGTAAAATGCTTTCTTATGATTTACCGCTAAGCCCTTGAACTCGATGGAAGTAATCTTGACAGCATTTACTTGATTCGTAAACTTTCGTCTTTTCCGCTCTAATGATCCTTCGTTATCAAATAAATTCGAAAGGTCAATTCTGTCGATTAGGTCAAGGACACCTTTCGTAATTCTATTTTGCTCTACCCGGTAATCATCTACTGTGATAACCCCTAAATTTAAGCTTCGATTATTCTTATCATGTCGATCAGAAAACAGAAGAACTTCGTCATATAAAATAGATTCTGGCAAAGTGATCTCGCCGAGATAGTCCAAGGTATTCTTGATATTCTTTGTGATTGATTTCTTTAGACTAATCTTAAATCTTGAAATATCCATTCTATTTCACTTCAATTTTCTTTCTACGGGCCACGCTCTGGGGCTGGACGCGTCATTTACGAGTAATTCAAATTGGAGGAACTAAGCAAACTCCAAATACTCCTCGTCCACCTTCCCATACATCCGTTTGAATAAATCCTTGATGGATTGCCACCTATAGCCTGACTGATTGCCAATGCATGGATAGGAGAAGCTATTGATTTATACTATTCCAAATCTTGTTAGCATGCGATAGAAAATTATCTGGGCCATTTTTAAAGGAGGCATCAACAGTCTTATCGCCGCCGAACTTATCGTCCCCCATCTTGATGATGGTATTACCTCTTAGTATAAATTTCTTTCCATCTTCCAACATCACCAACTTTAAGCCTACTGGAGAAACATCCGAAATGCAGGCTATTTTATAGGCGAAAGTAAGCTCACCGATATTATCGTTATCCAAATCCGTAAGCTGGATAGCCTCTTCCACAAATTCCAAGGTAAGATCATAGTCGCAATCCTTTTCGGCATCATAGATCTTCCTTAATAACTTTGGGTTGTCAGCATCAATGGCGTAGTGATACACAAATAGTTCCTCTTCTTTTTGAGTGAACAAGGCAATGTTTTCGCCATGGGCATCATCCCAGATTCTTTGATGTACAATTTTGCCATCATGATCCAGTTTGCTTAGGTCATAGTTGGATTTGTTGAGTAGGCTTAATTTGCCAGATTCTTGAGCGGGCTGAATCTTTACAATCTTTTCTTCAAAGTCTTCCCCATCCCATTGTAGCAATATCCTATTGATGATTTCGCGGTTTTCAAATTCCTTGTCCATCCAAGTCTGAAGGGATACTTCTATGGTTTGATCATCAAGAAACTGATAATTTAATACAGGCGCATAGGAAGTGGGCAACCTGTCTTCTTCACTGACAAACTCATTGGCACTGTATTTCTTTAGCACATTAGCTTTTTGCAGCGTCTGGTTATCATGAACATATCTCCATGAATGTACTTTGCTGTTTTGCTCATTCATTATACTAGCGAATAACACACCATTTAGATTATTGCTATTCTTAAAAAAGGAAAGAGTGACCTCGCTGGAAGGATGTTTACATTGAATGGCGAGTTTCGTCCCGCTTTCATCAGTGATCTTCCAAGTAGCTGATTCTCCTTTTTCAAGCAAATCCGTTTTTTCTGAAGAAGTCAAACCTTCGGTAGTTTCATCAAAAATGGATAATGGACTCAATTCGAAAAGAGACTTCATGTCTATGTGATCTCCACTTTCGTTTGAGTTATCTAGGTCCCCTGATGTTGAGGTGTTTTCCTTTTCCGCTGAAGCAGCCTCGTTATCACCATCGGTTGCCTGTTGGCAAGCAAACAGTAAAAGAAGCGGAATGTAGATCAGTAGTTTTTTCATTGTGTTTTTGTGTTAAGTCCATTCATCTCCTCAATGACTTCAGGAGACGAGCTAGTAGCGACAGTATATCAGAAGAACTAAGCAAACTCCAAATGCCCATCGTCCACCTTCCCGTACTTTAGCATGAAGAGGTCTTTGATATAGTTTTGATGCACCTTCCAAGGTTTCTTGCTTCCTTGTTTGGGTAAAATGTCTTTGGCACGTTGCACGTAGCCAGAGCTGAGATCCAGAAGGTCCTCTTCGCCAAATTCAGCTTTGTCAAAGACTGGCGTACAACTGCTGTAGGCCTTGTCGTTCATGTAGTTGATGAGCTTGGCGACGAATTGACAATTGAGATCACATTTCAAGGTCCAAGAGGCATTGGTATAGCCTACAGCCATGGCGAAATTGGGGAGATTGCTGAACATGACGCCGCGGTAGGCATGTTGTTGGTTCATTTGAATGTTCTCTCCGTCAACTTTGATTTCCATGCCACCAAATAGTCTCATGGTGAGTCCCGTTGCGGCGACGATGATATCCGCTTCCAAATTTTCACCTGAATCTAGTTCGATGCCACTGGGGGTGAACTGCTTAATCGTATCAGTGACGATTTCAACCTTCCCTTCTTTGATCGTTTGGAAGAGGTCATTATCCGGCACTAGACATAGGCGCTGATCCCAGGGATCATATTTGGGGTCAAAGTGCTTTTTCTCGTACTTATCACCCAATTCCTTTTCTGCAGCCTTTTGAATCATCCCTCTTACCCAATGCGGTTTCCATTTGGAGAGATTGTAGAAGAACATGCTGAAAAGGATGTTTTTCCAACGAGCAAGGTGGTGCGCGACTTTACTAGGTAGCACTTTTTTTAAGAAATTGGAGACTACGTCTTCGCTGGGCATATTCATGATGTAAGTGGGCGAACGTTGCAGCATCACTACTTTCTCAGCAGTCTTGGACATCTCCGGTACGATGGTTACTGCTGTCGCCCCACTGCCGATGACCACTACTTTCTTGTTGGCGTAATCAGCTGTGGTATCCCAATGTTGTGGATGAAACAATTTCCCTTGGTATGCCGCTTGATTCGGGAACTTTGGCATGTAGCCCTGGTCATAATCATAGTAACCACTGCACATCATGAGGAATTTGCAGTGCATTTCGGTTGCTTCTACCCCTACATGCGGATGTATGCGTACGGTCCACTGGTTGGTTGCATTGGACCATTCTGCATCGATCACTTTATGATTGTATTGAATCTTTTTATCGATCCCAAAGTGGGCGGCTGTTTCTTTAATGTAGGATAGGATGGAAGGGCCATCTGCTATGGCTTTAGGATTCTTCCATGGATAGAAAGGAAAACCTAAAGTATACATATCAGAATCAGAACGTAAGCCAGGATATTTGAACAAGTCCCAAGTCCCACCCATGGATTCCCGGGCTTCCAGTACTGCATAGCTGCTTCCTGGGCATTTACTTTGGATGTGATAGGCTGCTCCTATGCCCGATAGGCCAGCTCCTACAATAATGACATCGCGAAAGGTTGTGGTTTCACTCATGCTCGTCGTCGCTTTCGAAGTTTATCGTCAGGTGTGCCTCTAATATAGTAAAATCGCCCGGAGTCGAGTGCTATTGCCAGGGATCAGATGTTCCCTTTTGCATAAGATTAAGCACAGCGGGGACGATGTCAAGCTTATCAGATTTTTGTAGATATTTCTGAAGCTTTCCAGCTAAGGATCAAGATGATTTTCTTATTTTCCTTTGCGCAATTGATCAAGACAGACTTTTGATAAATAGTACCCTTCTTATTTTGAATTCAAAGTGATCACCTTATGGCCAGTGTCAACACCTATCTAAATTTCTTGGATCAAACAGAAGAAGCTTTTCTATTCTACCAATCCATCTTTGGCGGAGAATTCATAGGAGGAATTCGACGATTTGGAGATATGCCTCCCCAAGAAGGACAAGCTCCCATGTCGGAAGCTACCCAAGAACTGGTTATGCATGTATCCTTACCCATTCTAGGCGGTATCCATACCCTGATGGGAAATGATTGCCCGCCAGAGATGGGCTTCAAATTGAATGTGGGGAATAATGTCCATATCAGTCTATCGCCAGATACACGAGATGAAACCAAACGCTTATTTGATGCCCTAGCTGTAGGAGGCACTATAACAATGCCCCTTCAAGATGCGTTTTGGGGAGCCTATTATGGAAGTTGTACGGATAAATATGGTGTACAATGGATGTTTAATCGCTTAAATAAAGGAGATCAATAGTGTTGGATTGATTTACGGATAACACCCCTAATACACGGAGCAATATATAGACTGATTTAATAACTCAAATCAGCAGGCCATGTTGTTTTACAGCAATACTTTTACTTCACCACCTCATACAGTACCGCCCCTTTTTCATCGTAGAAGCGAAAAGTCGCCTTGGGTGTACCGCCTTCAGCTTTTACATCAACCCATAAGAAACCTCCACTAGCACTTTCCTTTGTCCCTTGGATATAATATTGTTGGATAAGACTGTCTGGATCGGTAGAATTGGGATCCCCAGCTAGGCGGCCCGCCCGAGAATTATTATCGACTAAAGCTCCTGTGGAAAACTCCTCCACACCGCTGGGGTGTTTCGCATGGTATTGCCAGTGTCGGTCTCCACAGATAAGATACAGCTCCTTTTCGAGGAAATCATTATCAACAAACCATTGGAAGAGTGCTTCCCCCTCATGGCGGAAACCTTTAGGATTGACGTGATTGTCGCTCTTATAGGCATCGTCAGGGCCTACCATTGGAGTAGGGGAGATGATGAGTTTATAGGTGGCATCAGATTCGGTTAGGGTCTGCTTGAGCCATTGGATTTGCTCGGATCCAAGTAGCGTCTTTTCGGGGCCATCTGGCTGGGCATTGGCGCTTCGGTAATCACGGCCCTCCAGTAACCAGATCTGTACATCGCGATTCATGCGATGGGTGCGATAGGTTTTGGCATTGGGGTCCTTGGGGTCCGTGATGGGCACTTGTTCCTTGAAATTTTTGAGGCCCAATTCGTGGGAGATAGCTAAGTCTTGATAGGGGTCTGCATCATTAAAGCGATAATCGTGATCATCCTTTTCCCAATAGGTGCCGACACTCTGAAAAAGCTCGCGGAATCTTGGTTGAACAAACTGCTCGTGGTACTTACGCCGCATACCTGCCTCATCTTTCACTTCTTTTCCATCATATCGACCTGGATGGGGAGAATTGCCTCTTTCGATGGCCCGGGTAAAATCTCTCTCAGTGGGATGATCAAAATAGACATTGTCCCCTGTTCCGATGAAGTAATTTGGGGCAAGTGCTTTCATCGTCGATAAGGCTGGGTAGCCCAAGGCCTTGTCCGGTCCCTTATACGCTTTAGTGCTGTCGTATTTTCCGAAGTGGAAATGGTAATAATTCATGCCGGTAACGACCACAAAGGAAACTTCGTCTTGATTGTCTCGACCAGGGAGCGTCTTGAAAGAAGCCACTTCACTTTGCTGGCTCACCTTGGCATTGTCCCCAAAATTCAATCTATAGAAGTACTGAGTATTAGGTTGTAGGTCATTGATTTTCTGTTTCAGTATAAAATCGTAAGTAGGTCTGGCCTCGATCAATTCAGACTGTAGGGCGTTTTCGAAATCAGCACTTGTGGCAATTTCAAAATACCCGAATCCAGCTTTACCCGGGACATCTCCAGCAATCAAAGTATCCGAAGCGGTTAGCCGCGTTTGTAGAATGACTGATTCAGCAGTGATCTCGCCTGCCATTAAACCTTGCCCTAGATACAAGGAGGGTGAGCTAGGCTCACAGGCTGTAAATATGGCCACTAGCCCAAGAAAAGCTAGGATGCTTGTATTTTTCATTAGGTATTAACGTTAAAGAAAATCAGAGGAAAGAGGGTAGAGGAAGTGGGGAGATAGCTGCTACCCACTTCCTGAGGATTCATTGGTTTGCCAGACCAGTTACGCTAGGGCCTTTCTACAAAATTCCAGACAGTTCTGCACTTCTTTGACCGCATCCGAACCATCGGGAATTTCGTATTCCAGTTCTACAGTTCCCGGGAATTTATATTTCTCCCTTCTCATCAATTGCAAGATCTCCGGGATCGGAGTATCACCACTTCCCCAGGGCATGTTTGTCTGACCGTTGGCTTTGCTTTGCCGGTCCTTTAAGTGGATGCTGTAGATGTTTTTATGATACTTCGAAAGTAAGTCCAGTGTATCGTCGTATCCCGCAGCTACATAATGGCCTACATCTGGATTCATGGCATTGAATTTGGATTGCCCCAGGGCGGTATCCCAGAAGGTAGGCGTTTGCTGGGTATGGCCATGGTAGGCAACTCTGATCTTATGTTTCCTGGCCATAGTACCCAATTTCAGGGTATGGGCATCATCGCTAGGATGCTCTAAAGTAATGTGGGAGGCTCCAAGTGCCTTGGCCGCTCGAATACCGTAATCGATTTCTGCATCCGTATTATTCTTACCAAAAGCACCAGGTTTAAAACCATAGATTTTTACACCGGCTTGCTTGTACATTTTCCGCAATTGTTTGAATTTGTCCATCGGAACTGTAGCGCGCCATTGTGCCAATTTTTTTCGGTATTCTGTCTGTTCCGCTTGCATTCCTCTTAGCTCCACTTTTTCCTGCTCAGAAATACTACTATTCCTTTGCTTCCGCAATAATCCAAAGAACTTTCTCCTGTCAAATGAGGTAGTAGGTTTTCCGGCAAAATTTTCTGCTGGATCGCCCATCAATTCTATGGCGTTGATACCACTTTCCAGGATATACTTTAGTGTAGCTTCTGCACTTTGATCAGGCATGCTCCGGAAGGAATAGGTGATGACTCCGATTTGCACACCGTTGATATTTGAATTGGGTTTGTTGTAATATTTTAGAATGGCGGGAGCAGCAGCGAGCTGCTGTGTACCGAGCAATAGCCCGGCGGTAGCCGTTGCCGAAGTGGCTAGAAATTGTCGGCGGGTTTGGTTTTTTCGATTTGTCATGATAATCTTGTTTAAGTTGGAGACTCCGTGTTTTTGCAAGTTATACTGTACAACCTCAATAAGATTTGTCCTGGTTTGGCCTCTGGGTTTTTAAATATAATATAAACATGGTGCTTACCAATGACTTGATCTATGGGAATGGAAAAGCGGGGTCTAAATTTATCCCAAACGTTCCATCTTCTGGGTTCAGGACCTTTTTTCCCATTCTTCTCCCATTCAGATTTCATCTTTTCGAGTTCTGCCTCCTCATCTATTTCCACTTCCTCAATCTTGGGCGTACTTCCCAATAAGC
>CAJXPD010000291.1 GCA_913057785.1 uncultured Lewinella sp.
CAGACCAAGATCCGCTTCCGTAGCGATTCAATACTTTCACTGGTACTACCCATGCGCCGTATGCGATACCTTTTGCGCCGTAAGAGTTGTTTTTAGCTGCTGCGATACCTGCAACGTGTGTACCGTGTCCGTGGTAATCTTCTGCAGATGGCTCGCTACCAATGTAAGACTTACCATAAGAAGTTTTTACGTTCAAATCAGGGTGGTTCAAGTCGATACCTGTATCCAATACCCAGATCCACTTAGAGTGACCAGTGCAGTTACATCCACCAGCTACCCAGTTGCCGTAGTCAGCATACTGTGGAGCCCATGCGGCAGGACTTTCAGCTGAAATTACCTCTCCAGTAGAGTGTTCTACAACTTGTACTTCTTGATCTTGGAATACATCGGAAGTACTGGAAGCGCTCTTAGTTCTCTTTAGGAAGGAAGTAGCTGATTTGGTATTTTTCAATTTAACAGTGAAGCCACTTTGAACACCAGAGAATACCTCTCCAATATCACTGCTGCTGATACCTAGTTTTTCAACGGCATACTTGCGGATTGCTTTTTCAGCGGCGGCTTGGTGTTTCTTGGCGGCCGCTTCGCGGCTTTCATGGCTACTTGAACTTGATTTAAGGCTAGCAGGAGTTTTAATTACTTCTCCCTCTTTTAGTATTACAACGTATTGATTGGCGATAGGCTTAGCTGCGGTTGTTTTGCTTTTCTTTACTGGGATGTTCGTACCTCTTGGAGCAATTGCTTTAGCGTTAGCTGCTTTTAGTTCGGAGACGATATCACTCTTTTCTGTAAGGATGTCATTTTTTGAAGGGGCTGTTCCGGGGTCTTGTGCAAATGCCACACTAGTGAAGATGGCGAAAGAAAAAATTGTTAAGATCAAATTTCTCATGATGAAGTGATTTTTTAGAGTTTAATAAGGTTTTGAAATGTTTAAGTTCGATTGAATTTTGTTGCTTACATCTAGAGGTAGCTTGAGGAGGGAATAATGTCCTGAAAAAGTCGTTTTCTTAACATTTTCTTAACATTTTTTCTTTCTTCTTTTTCTTGTTTGCTTTATAAGTGTATGATTATTAATTGTTTATGATTATTGGCGAATTAGCGTTTTTCTTGCTGCGGAGACAGCATGGCTAGCTTCCTTCGCAAGAATTCGATTGAATAGATGTATTGAGTGTTCTATCCCGGAGAGAAAAGGGGAAAGAGGCGGGGCCTAAGCTAGGTGATTTGCTAGCTTACAGAATGAGGGTAGGAGGAATGCCGGAGAATTGATCTCCACTGGATGGAAAGGAGGTGCTTCTACTGCTCTATAGCTGGAACCAAATCGACCTCTTCTTGAGTTTCGATCTTTTTGTTGAGATCCCTGCGGATTTCCCGTTGCAGATAGGTATAAGTCACCGTGGCTGCCAGGACATCGGCAATTGGGAATGAGTACCAAACCCCTTTTAATCCGAAAAACAATGGCAGAATCAAAACCAACGGGATTAAAAAGAATCCCTGTTTGGTTAAAGTCAGGAATAGGGCAGGCAGCGCCTTCCCGATAGCTTGGAAATAGGCAGCACCAACAAGTTGCACCGTAATTAAAGGGGTTGCCAAGAAGACGATCGTCAAGGCGGAAGGGGTACGACGAATTAATTCGGGGTCAGTAGTGAAGAGCGAAGTAATATTGGAGGAAAAGAGAAGGATAATAGTAAAAAGGCCAATAGCAATAAAGGTACCAGACCGTATCGCGGTATTAATCACTTCTTTTACCCGATCCCAGTGTTTGGCCCCATAGTTAAAGCCAGCAATCGGAACAAAACCCTGCGTCACGCCCAAGACCGGGAAATTGGCAAACATCATGGTCCGGTTGATAATCCCCCAAACGGCGATAGCTAGTTCATCTCCATACTGGAACAATGAGTTATTTAAGACGATGGTCAACAGGCTGACCGCACCTTGCCTAGCCAAAGTCACTCCTCCGATAGCAGCTATCTCTTTTACCAAGGGCAACTTCAGTAGGAATGAACGAGCTGTCACTTTCAACTCTGAAGGTCCGAAAAGGAAATACCATAGTGAAAAGCCTGCACTTAAGTAATAGGAGAAAGTCGTGGCCCAAGCCGCTCCTTCCAATCCCCAATCTAAACCAATGATTAGGATTGGATCTAGAATAATATTGACGATAGCAGGGAGTATCATGGCTATCATCGCAAATCGAGGTTGTCCCTCCGCCCGCATCACATTATTAGCCATCATCATCCAGGCGAGACAAGGAACGCCCAATAGGATGATGCGAAAGTATCTTTTGGCGGGATCCATGATCTCGCCTTTAGCTCCAAATGCAGAGAGTACAGGATCGGAAACAAAAAAGCCAAGTATGACCAAGGAGATCGCCAAAAACAGCGTGATGGTAATCATGTTACCAAAGGTGTGCCAAGCTTTTTCTTTGTTTTCAGCTCCTAAGGCTCGCGAAATTACAGATGAACCTCCGACCCCAATAGCCATCCCAAATGAGCCGATCAAGAAACTGATGGGTAGAACTACCGTGATGGCTGCAATTCCCAAAGAACCCACAAAACGACCAACAAATATGGTATCTACAATAAAATAGATAGACATGACCAAAATGCCTATCGAGGCGGGGACGGCCATCTTGACCAATAATTTGCCGATCTTCTCTGTTCCGAGCTCTTGAGATTTACTCATAATTCTAGGTGGTTTTAGGCTGGATCTGTCTGTATCAAGTGCTAAAAGCTAGGGGGTGGAGAGAAGAATGAGGTGGAAATATCAAAGGACAGGAAGCTTCCTGAGAAGTGTCAACTCATTAAATGTTCTCATGGCTTTTGGGCTAAAACTAACATAGAGGATGATGAAATAAACAGATCTAACAGCCGGGTCACTGTTGTATTACAAATTCGACGCGCTGAAGTTCAATCAAATAACTTATTATTACGGTAATATCCTGCGATGTATTACTTTCCAATAACTTAAACCCAAAGATACTTTAACTTGTTTTGACAAAGTATCATGCATTGAAACTTCTATTATGGTCGAAATCAATTCACTTACCAAGCCTGCTAATCTCTTAGATAAGCTCCGAGCCTTTGAACAACTTCAAGGTATAGAAACTCCGGCTCTCGAGTGGCTTATTGACAAGTCCGAATATTCGATAATGTCCGAAGGAGAACTCTTTTTCGAACCTGGGATGAAAGTTGATCATATGTTTATGATCTTGGAAGGGGAGATTGGAGTCCGACTTCGCCGAGGAAATTCTATGAAAGATTTCGGATCTACCAAAAAGGGGGCTATCACGGGTGTACTACCTTTTTCAAGGATGAAATCGATTACGGCAGAAGGGAAAGTAATCAAGGAAGTCCATTTCTTGAGCCTGCACCGAGACCACTTTGTAGAAATGGTCAATGTGAGCTATGACTTGACGCAAGCGCTAGTTGCTATCATGTCTACTCGGATTCGTGATTTTTCCCAGTCTCGCTTCCAGGATGAGAAACTAATGGCTTTGGGTAAGCTTTCTGCCGGCTTGGCCCACGAATTGAATAATCCAGCCTCTGCTATGGTGCGTAGTTCGGAGGAGCTGTATAAACGCATACATTCTACGCCTGATAAGTTCAAGTCGGTAATCAACATGAAGATTACCTCAGAGCAAACAGATCAGGTTAATGAGATTTTATTTTCCAAAATAGAAAACCTCAATAAGATTGATCTTTCCTTGATGGAGCGGGAGGAGCAACTGGATGAGCTGTTGGATTGGTTAGATGATCACGACATCGAGGAGTCGGATGAGGTGGCTGAGACCTTCGTAGACTTTGGTATTACGGAGGAGGATCTGGAAAAGGTGGATGAGATTATGGATGGACTTGATTTAAGTCCGATCATTCGATGGTTGGAAAGTACCTTGAGTTTGGAAAAACTGATAGGCGAGATAAGAGAGTCCGCCGACAGGATATCTGGACTGATTAAAGCTGTGAAGGGATACTCGCACATGGACCGAGGAACCTCCATGGAACCAACTGACGTCAGGGACGGGATTCGCAGTACAGTTATGATGCTTAAGTTCAAGATTAAGCAGAAGGGAATCATTCTAGATAAGACATTTTCAGAAGAACTGCCGCAGGTCAAGGCTTTTGTAAGTGAGCTTAATCAGGTGTGGACCAACCTAATTGCCAATGCAGTGGATGCTATGGACAAGGGAGGTGAACTCAAGATTAAGGTGTACCATGAGAGAACTTCTGTCTGCGTAGAAATTACAGACAATGGTCACGGAATTCCGGAAGAAATTCAGACCCGCATTTTTGAACCTTTCTTTACCACCAAATCGATGGATGAGGGTACAGGAATGGGCCTAGATATCGTGCAAAAGATCTTAAATAAACACGAAGCAAGTATAGACCTGAATTCGGTACCGGGCCGAACTACCTTCAAAGTTTGCATACCAATAATAGAATAGCTGTGAAAACCAGACAATTCTATTGGACCGATTGCATTACTCAAAATGGCTAAACTAAAACGATGGCTGACGAAAGAAAACCAATAATTTTTTCAATTGATGATGATCCGCAGGTGTTACGATCGCTGCGGCGCGATTTGAGAGGAGAATACCGGCGTGATTATCGAATTATTAGTACAGAATCCGCTAGTGAGGGGCTGGAAGCTTTGGTGGAATTGAAGAAGAAGGGAGAGGTTGTGGCCCTCTTTATCTCTGATCAGCGGATGCCCGAAATGTTGGGCGTGGAATTCCTGGAGAAAGCCAAGGAGATATTCCCGAAGGCCAAGAGAGTTCTTCTAACTGCCTATTCGGATACAGATGCCGCTATTAAGGCCATCAACGAGGTACAATTGGATTATTATCTAATGAAACCTTGGGACCCGCCGAATGAGAAGTTGTATCCGATCCTGAATGACCTATTGGAAGAATGGCAAGTCGACTATAGACCCATATTTAGAGGTATCAAGATTGCGGGATATCAATATTCTCCCAAATCTCACAATCTGAAGGACTTCTTAGCAGGTAATCTCGTGCCGTACCAGTGGTTGGATATCGAACAAAACGAGGAGGCGGAGAATCTTCTTCAGCTGCACCAGTTGGATCGAAAACAACTACCTGCAGTATTTTTCGAGGATGGGAGTATCCTGTCAAATCCAAGTGTCCAGGAGGTAGCTACCCGTGTTGGTTTACAGCCGAAGGCACAGTCAGATCTCTATGATGTGGTGATCATCGGAGCTGGGCCGGCTGGTTTAGCTGCAGCAGTGTACGGGGGGTCAGAAGGGCTAAAGACTTTGTTGATTGAGAAAAGAGCTCCAGGTGGCCAGGCTGGGACAAGTTCTAGGATTGAAAACTATCTCGGTTTCCCTAAAGGCTTAAGTGGTTCCGATTTGGCGCGAAGGGCGATTACCCAGGCGACCCGCTTTGGAATTGAATTCCTTTCTCCACAAGAAGTGACGAACATCGCTATCGAAGGAGCTTACAAGCGCCTTACGCTTGGAGATGGAAGTGAGGTGGTGACGCGAAGTGTAATCATTACTACGGGAGTAGATTACCGTAAGCTTCCTGCAGAGGGAGTGGATGGCTTCACTGGAGCAGGTATTTATTACGGTGCAGCAACTACGGAAGCGGGTGCCGTCAGAGGCAAACAGGTATATGTCGTTGGTGGAGGAAATTCAGCCGGTCAGGGGGCAGTTTATTTGTCCAAGTTTGCTGAGAAGGTCCATATCTTAATCCGGCGTGAGGATTTACGAGCCACTATGTCCTCCTATCTTATAGACCAGATCGATGGCATCGAGAACATTGAAGTAATGGGAAAAAGACAAGTAGTAAAGGCCTGTGGTGAAGGTCACTTGCAGCGTCTTGAGATACAAAATATGTTAGACCAGTCTTCTGGCGAAGTGCCAGCTGATGCATTGTTCATATTTATCGGTGCTCGACCAGCGACGGACTGGTTAGCTCACAATGATATTCTTCGGAGTGATAAAGGGTTTATAGAAACGGGTAAGGAATTAATGCGCTACGAGAACTACAAGAAGATCTGGAAGTTGGAGCGTGAGCCTTACCTCCTAGAAACCTGCCAGCCTGGGATTTTTGCCGCCGGAGATGTTCGAGCTGGAGCCATGAATCGAGTAGCCTCGGCAGTAGGGGAGGGGGCTATGGCGATCAAGTTTGTGCACGCTTATTTAGCCGAAGTATAAGAAAATGAAGAGGTGGGAATTCCCACCTCTTCCCATATCAATTTGTTACACATCACTCAAGTGCCTTGATTATTCGTTCCGTCAAAGCCGAAAACTCAAGATCATCTCCGGCCAGGTTTTCCAAATGTAAATCCGCCAGCAGGTGAAAATTGGGAGCATCGAAAGCCTTCTCAATTTCTGCTATACTACGCTTATACTCCTTTTGTACCAGGGCTGAAACCTCTTCAGGAGACACATAATCCTTCGAAAGTAATTCGAGCAGGTCCCGCAGTTTTTCTATTCGCTGATAGGTCCATCCATTCCGCTCCAAGGCAATAGTCTTGCCGCCGGACTGAACTACTTGGGTGTCGAATAGCTTAGAAGGTTTAGCTACGATTTCGCCTTTGCGATTTTTCCAATAAGTAGCCGTAATGTGTAAGGCCCCTTCTTCATTTATTCCTGCGAGATCGTATTCTTCCAACTTCTGCATAGAAGTTAAGCGGTGCTTTTTGAAACCATGCATCTTGCCTTGATGGATGAGAAGCCCCACCTTTGAAGACATTTTTGCAAAGTAAAAACCGTCGTAGGACAGTGAGGCAACTCCTGGTGGCCTGGAACTGCTTAGGGGGGTAAAAACTGTCCACCCCACTAGGAAAATCACAACGCAAATAGAACCAAGGCCCAGCCATGTTAACTTGCTTACTTTAATAGGTATCATGGCTTTTCCTTTAGGTAAACATACTCCCGTTCTAACAGACGGATTTTGTGCTTCTTCATAAAGGCCTTTTTGGTGATCTCAGCGTCTCCAACTAACTTTCCATCCTTAATTTGAAAGGGGAAAACTTTTGTTACTGGATTTCCTTCTAGCTCCCTGGCGGTAACCCGCACTTCATAATCTCCTGCCGATAGATCACCAAAAGGAATCAGGAAGGTTTTGCCCTTGATCCGCTTTTCTGGAGGGAGATAGAATCCGCTGCTGTACTGGTGCCAAATCCCTTGCGGCAGAAAGATCGACCTTGGATCATAGTTGTTGTGGGCATCCCCGATCCAGCCGAGTCGTTTGCCGCCATGGAACAATTCAGCGAAATACTTCACTTCCTTATCCTTTCCGCGTCTTGGATTGAAAATAGGGTTGCTCCCTTTGGGCTTCGGTGCCAATGAAAAGAAATGGAATAATAGGGATCCCTCACTTCCACTGGAGATCTCGACTGCAGCCCATTCGGACCAAGTGATACCCTCGATAGGTGGCAGGGGAGTGGTAGCTGTACCTATTGACCAACTTAGATACAGCATTGACAGTAGACTAAAATACTTCATATGCTTTTTCTTCAAATTTATAGGCGAGGAAGAGGGTTTGCCTGAGGTATATATAAGTGCTGGATAGCGATTGATAAGTGTTGAGATCGGGCTAAATTATTTGTTAATGACTAGCTGGTCTTTAATGTCAAAAAGATAATACTGTATCTTACTGGACGTATTTTTCAATACCTATCCTATAATCCTAATAACTGATGAAGTACTTTCTATTGAGTTTTCTCTGTTTTCTCTGCTTATCTACTTTGCAAGCCACGATCAATGGCGCTCACCTGAAGATTGAAATCGAAAATTATGAAGGTAAGGAGGTCTATTTGGTTAAGTATGTCGGCGATCAAGCTTACATCAAGGATACACTCCTGGCCGAAACCAGTGGGCAATTCATTTACAAAAGTGAGGAAAAGCTAAAGAGCGGAATCTACTACATTGTCATTCCTCCAAAGAATGAATTTGTAGAGATACTGTTGACCGAAGAGGAACAACAATATACGCTTCAGATGGACCACACGCGTCTGACCGAGGACCGAGAATTTGTTAATGCCCCACAGAACAGCATGTTACAAAATTATCGCTTGTTTATGGAAGGTAAATCCGACACGCATAAATCCATTGTAGGTACTCCCAAAGAAGGTGAAGAAAAACCAACGCTGGCTGAAAAACAGCAGAATCAGCTTACCGCACTGAGGAAAGAAGTGAAAACATTTCAGAAGGAACTGATAGAAAAACACCCACAATCTCTAGCTGCTACGATCATCAAGACTCAGATAGAGCCAGATTACCCCGATTTTGACGGGAATGAAACGGAGCGCCAGCAGCAAAAATTCTGGTACACCAAAGCCCATTTCTTTGAGCCTTTCACTTCTGATTCGCGCTTATTCAGCAGTAATCTCTTTTTTCAGAAAGTGGAGCAATACTTTGAAAGATATACGGCTATTCAACCCGATTCCATCAATCAATCTATTGATCAAGTATTAGGTTTAGTCAACAACGATGAGGAAGCCTTCCGTTTTTACTATTTAAAGTTCTTGAACGAATACCTGCAGTCTAGCTACGTGGGGATGGACGCAGTGGTAGTACATCTCGTAAAGCACTATATGAAAAAGGGAAAGGCGGACTTTATCGCTGCCGATAAAAGGAAGGAACTAATCGCAAAGGCTAGCCGCTGGGAAACACTTTTGATTGGTAAGACAGCACCCGCATTTCGTTCCTATCATTTGGATGTGGAAGGCACATTGCTCCATAAGAATGAAGAAGATCCCAACCAACGCTTTAAGCTCAGTGGATTATTGGATCTCCATAATCTTGAAAGTCCTTTTACCTTGCTCGTATTCTGGTCTCCCACTTGTGGCCATTGCAAAAAGACCATGCCTGAATTGGTCAAATTTCATCAGGAATACAAAGCTAAAGGTTTGGAGGTAGTGGCAGTTTGTGACAAAGAAACGGAGGAATACCCAGGCTGTGCGCAAGCCATCAAAGATTGGGATGCTATTCATTGGATCAATACAGTAGATCCGTCTAACAACTTCCGATTTCTATTCTATGTAGATGAAACGCCGAAGATGTTCCTCCTAGATCACAAGAAAGAAATTCTATTGAAAGGTAATCTGAAACTCGATAGTTTGGGGCCAATACTTGAAGATTTCATGAAAAAATACGAGGCGGGAGAGCGGTAAACTGCTACTTTCCATCACCTATACATAAAATCCTTAGGTATGCCTTGACATGCCTAAGGATTTTATGTATTATTGCAATGCCTAAGAATTTTAGGTATAAGAATGAGACATGGCAAACAATAAACTATACAAAGGATCATTATCGACCATCATTCTGAAGTTGTTAGAAGAGAATGGTAAGATGTATGGGTATGAAATTACCCAAAAGGTAAAGGAGTTGACGGCAGGGGAGCTAGTGATTACGGAAGGGGCCTTATACCCCGCCCTGCATAAGCTTGAAGGGGACGGGTTTCTAACCGTGGAGTATGCTTTAGTGAATAATCGCCAACGCAAGTATTACACCTTGACCTCGGCAGGAAAAGAAGAGAAAGCCGCTAAGATGGATGAGCTTCGACAATTTGTGGAGCAGATGCAGTTTCTGTTAAATCCTAAATCGACCTTCAATGGCTAGAGTATTGACCAAATCAGAGATCGATCAGCTCTACGATTTTGTAGCCGTAAAGGATATTCCGTATTACGACGTACAATCTGAAATCGTTGACCATCTGGCCTCTTTGATGGAAGATCGTTGGGCTAAGGGGAGCCAACTGAATCTTGAGCAAATGTTTCTGGAAGTATATAAAGAATTTGGGGAGCCAGAATGGAGAGAAATGTGGGTAAGCAAGCAGAAGGCAACGTGGATACAGCTATGGTTGGAAGCTAAAGATCTGGTGATGAGATTCTTCCGTCTACCCTTATTGCTGTGGTTGATGCTGGCCATATTAGTCGTACAACAGATTGTAGAAAAGCTACCGGAACAGCTCTCCATCCTAATCTATACCCCACTAGTGGTTCAAGTAGGCCTGTTGGTGGTCATTTGGATGATTTATTTCCGTAGACTTTCAGCAAACCGCTATCTGAGTAGTGATGCTTGCATACACATTTTTGCCTTGGAATTTTGGGTGGCTTTCTGGTTCTTGAGACTGCTATACTACTCAATGGGTAAGGTAGATTGGAATGTCTGGCTTTTTGCTACGGCTTATGTGCTTATTGTACTCCTTTCAATTGTAATACCTACTATGCTCCGCATTGTCGGCGTCCGTAGGAGCATAGCAAGGCATCGAAGCTTTATGAAAATAAGTTAAAGAAATGGAAAAGCAAGTATCTAAATTACAGTTAGACACCCTTGTCCAGTTCATTAAAGCAAAGGGCGTAAAGCACTATGATATCCAACTGGAAATAGCGGATCACTTTGCTTCTGCTATCGAAGAAAAATGGGTGACAGAACCAGCGTTGGTCATGGAGGAAGAGATGGTTCGTATGTATGAGGCGTTCAAAGACCCAAAATTTAAGAAACTAACAGCTACTAAAGGGCGAGCCTTACAGAAGAAGTGGCTGATCCGATGCTGGAAGCATTTTAAAGACTTCTTCACTTTTCCCAAATTAGTCCTGACAATAATTTTAGTACTAAGTCTTCACCAGATCCTGAATTGGGCTGCTAATCCCCTACAGATTTTCAAGTTTTGTGCTTTCTTGGTGATTATCACGAGCTTTTCTACTTTTCTATTTCTCTATCTAAAAAAGCCGGTCAAAGTTCCCATTTTTGCCTATGATCATGCCCAAGTTCAACTGTTAAATGCCATGAACCTCTCAGGCCTCGCCTTCATCTACACGGCAGAGTGGCTAGTGGAATCTTTCTTTCCTAGCCTAGGTCTTGGCACCTGGGGCCTCGCCCTTTACCTGAGTATTTCCCTGGTATTTTTCTATTGTCTGATCATTCATGTAAGTTGGAAAAATTACCAAGATTTTCAACGCATGTATGCTACCCTTCCAATTCCATCGAATTAAAGCCACTTTTAATCTTAAAATACATATATCCTTTTCTTATTTGAGGTCTTTCTTATAAATTAGGGCAACGCTTTCTTTTATTCATTATGTGGCTCCTACAGCCTGCTCTAGTTAATTGGAAAGAATATGAAAATATTGCTCTTCGTTTGCGCGCTATTATTCAGTCTATCTATTATTGGCCTTACCCTAGATACCAGTAATTCTTACACTTTTGATAAAGATCATCTCACTCTTTCTGATTCTATTCCGGATGTACTTCCTACAGATTCAATCTTAGGTTGTGGTACTTCGGTACTAATGGAAAGCCTGATGAGGAACGATACAGTGATGCAAAGAAAAGCGGCCATCATTGAGGAAAAAATTTATCAAGCGACTACTAATCCTAAAAAATCGAGCCAGATAGGTGCAAAAGTACAATACACCCTACCCGTAGTAGTTCATATCGTATCCTATAATGGAGTAGGTTGGGTGTCGAATCAGCAGGTACAACAAGCAATAGTAAAACTCAATCAGGGTTTTGCCAATACCGGTGGGTATAATAGGGGCGCAGGCACAGATATGAATATCCGATTTATGCTAGCTATTAAGGATCCAAGCGGTCAGAGTACTACAGGAATTACAAGAGTGAATTCCCCTTTAACAAATCAAACGGAAGTAGGCGGAGAACAAGGCCTTGCACTTAAAAACTTAAGAAGATGGGATCCAGATTGTTATATCAATGTATGGGTCGTAGATTATATTGAAGGTGCCGGAGGTTATGCTACCTACCCATGGTGGCATAACAAGGACGAGGATGGAATTGTCGTGCGGGCTAGTACTTTCTCAGGGGGGACGGCAGCAGCTAGCACTTTGATACATGAATTTGGACATTACTTAGGGTTGTATCATACCTTCGAAGGAGGCTGCTACAATTGGGATTGCAATCGAAATGGAGATAAAGTATGTGATACCCCTCCCGATAAGGTTACCATCTATTCATCTTGCACGCAACCCTACAATTCCTGCTCTACTGATACCCAATCTGGTTTTTTGTCCGATCAATATGATATGATATCCAATTTTATGGATTACACAAGGAGTTCTTGCCTTCATGATTTTACGGCTGGACAAGGTGTAAGAATGCGCAGTTTTATCCGAGAAAGCCGAAGTAGTTTATTGGACTGCGGAGCTTTGGAAAGCCCCTGTGCCAACCCTCCCGTTGTAAATATCGATTTACCCTCAGATAGTATTTTGGCTGGTGTACCGATTAATATTACTAGTACTAATGAGTCTACAATTCGGCTCAACTGGTATATTGATGGCGAGTCCATAAGTACTGACGAGGCCTTCGAGTATACCTTTGAGGAAGGAACCTACACCTTGCTCCTCCGAGGAGAGGGGAGTAGCTCTTTCTGTTCGATAGTGTCCGATACCCGTATCTTGACGGCTTACTGTCCAACACAGAAGCTTGATTATAGCACGGAATTGGTGTATTCAGACGTGGAATCTCCAATCGAATTAAAGGTCTTTCCCGAGGGTATTGCCAATTGGGAATGGTGGTTAGATGGAGAACCGACGGGACTCACGGACACTGTTGAACGAGTCTATTTACTTCCCGGAACTTATACATTGGAACTCAAAACACCTGATGGCTCTGAACTTTGTGGCTTTGTCCCGCCTACCCCCTTCGAGCTAGAAGTACCCTGCCCTGGAAACTTAGCGGATATCGAAGCCGACCCTGATCAGATAGTCCTTGGAGAATTAGCGATAGTGGATCTATATTCCGGTAATCTAGACTATATAGAATGGTTTGTGAATGGTGTTTCCGTGGGTGATCCTGATCCCTTAGAATACACCTTTACTGAACCTGGTATACAGGAGGTGGTCTTCTTTGGTAAAAATCCCTTGGAGGGTTGTGATGATTATCGTGATACTGTCTATATAGAGGTTTTATGTCCAATTACCTCTGTCGAAATACAAAACTCCATTGATAGCCTAGCCGTAGGAGAGTCCCTAGAGTTAACCGGAAGCTCAGAAAATACAGCTGGATTCACTTGGACCATCAATGGCATTACCCAGGAGGAGGACGATCCAAGCTTACCTGTCCAATTTGATAGTCCAGGAACCTATGAAGTGGTCTTAATGGGAAACCCTTCCTTCGCCGCCTGCCAACCGGCAAGCGATACCCTAACTATACACAGTTATTGCGCTATTGATTCGATTCAGTTGCAGTCAATGCTGCCTTATGTCCCCATAGGATCAGAAGTCCAGTTTACGCCGACGACAGCAGATCATGGGCCCTATCAATGGTACATAAATGGAGAATTTGCTGGTGATGGGCCTATACTTACTTATACTTTTGAAAGTCCACAACAGTACGAAATTACCGTAGTTGGAACTAATTCCATAGGTAGTTGCCCCAATCCGGTCGGTTATGTTTCGGTAGAAGCACAGTGCCCGCTGGGAGGTGGGGTTACTCCAGATAGGACCCCCTATGTAGGAGAACCCTTTCAGCTATTCTTGGATATGTTTGGGCCATTAGATAGCGTTCATTGGTACATTAATGGCATTCGACAGCCCCATCGAGAGGTACAATTTGAATATGTGGCAGAGGAAGCTGGATTTTATGACTTTGCAGCAGATGTTTTCTATAAAGGATGTCAGATTCGTATGAAAACCGGTACTTTTTATACTGAAGTGAAAGACCGCTGTCAGCAAGAAGACTTAGTAGGATTCCACACTTTGTCAGATTTTGGTTATGCGGGGTACAGCTCCATGGAAGCGAAGCATGGTGGGTACTATTTGATGTCTGACCATGGATTGATGAAGGTAGGCCAGCATTTGGAAGTCGATTGGTCTCAGGTACATGATTTTGAATTTGTAGCTATGGCTGAAGATCCAACGACGGGAGATGTACTGACGATGGCTAAAACATATGAAGACGTAGGATTGGTTACCTTAATCCGGCCCTTGTTGTTGAAGTATAATGAGGAAGGTTCGCTCCTTTGGAAGAAAGAGATCCAATCAGATACCCTGGTACAGACTGCCAAGGATAAACTAGTCGCATTAAGTGATGGCCGATACTTGTTGTCAAGAGCAGATGATTATGAATACAAATTTAGTGTCTGCAGCCTGCTGGATTCCAATGGGGAGACAATATGGGCCAAGCATTTCCCCGGAATGATAATTGCAGATTTTGCTTTGACAGAACAACAAACGGTTACAGCAGTGGCCAGAACTGCGGATAGTAGAAGAATTGTGTTGTTAAAAATGAATTTGACCGGTGAGCTAATCTGGTACAAAATTTGGCAAGCTAATGATTGGCCATTTGATACTTGGGAACATTCTTTACCGGGTCCACTTTTAACGCCCATTCAGAATGGCCAATTGGCTGTTTCCTGGACACAATATTTAAGCACTGGGTTTTTAAAGACAAGGATAGCAAGGGTTGATAAAGATGGCAGTTTTATCGAAGTTAAAGAATTAAATGATTTTGGTCTCTTTGGACAGGTTCCACTAGATCTAGTCGAGACTGCTGACGGAGGATTTCTGTTAGCTTCCTATGCCCTCGCTGAACACTACGAAGATGGTCAAATGTATCTGACCAAATTCAACGCAGCTGGTAACATCATGTGGCAACACAAAAAGCTATTTCAAGAAGGGTATTTTCCCAGGGATCTAACGGTATTGGATGATGGGCGGATTGTACTGATAGGGGACGACGATTACAAGAATCCTTACCTAAGAATTCTAAATAGGTTTGGTCATCCAGCTGCATGCACTTATCGAATCGGTACCAGTACCTTACATTCGGTTGATCTTGCAGAGCTTGTAGATGAAATAGCTATTGCCGATTATCCCGCCATGGAGTTGGTAGACTACCAGGAGGAATTGCCCGATAGTCCTTTCGAAGGCAACCCGAAACTAATTGGAGCTTGTGTAAATCAAGGAACACCCGCTCTAGACCTAGCCGTAGAGCTCACAGAAGCCAGCATTTGTGATGGTCTTTTGACAGTTAGGTTAAATGCTTGTAATATCGGGAAGCAAGGAACATCGACGTATTTTCCGCTCATAAAGAGAGTTTAGGGTTTGTTTGGG
>CAJXPD010000292.1 GCA_913057785.1 uncultured Lewinella sp.
TCGCCAGGCATGCCTGGCGACTTTTTTATTGTAACTTAATGGTCAATTAACATTAGTTACGCTTAACCAACTGCCCATTCACATCCTCCACAATAAAGGACGTATCAAAACCGGCGGATCTAGCCACGGAGAGTGCCCTACGTGCTTCTTCCAGACTTCCCAGACCTCCGATGTATTTCACAGTGAAGCGTCCCTTTTTCCGCTCCTCGATCACTCCTAAGTCCCGAACTTTCGAGTCGTCGAACCACTTAGGATTACTATAAGCCGCCAACTGCACTTTGAAACGCCCCAGCCCCGTAACGGGAGGAGTTGCACCACCTCCATTGTCAATTACACCACCAGGGCCTTGTTCACGTACGATAAAGGCACCAGGATATCCTCTTGTCTTCACCTGCCTCAAAGCTAGATCAGCATCCGGGCGTGTAGCATAGATGCCCAAACGAATTTTATATGTACCATTTTGATCGATGTAGTATACATCTCCTAAGTCAGTCAGATTACCAAAGCGCTCCATTGCGGGAGTACCTATAGCCGCTACCTGTACTGCATATCCATCCAATCCTATAGGAGTTGTACCACCACCTGATCCTGATCCAGGATCAGGTCGAACGGGTCCTGGATTTCCACCTCCATTGGTTGGAGGTACAGCCGTAGCCGGCAGTAAAGAAATAACGCCAAGAATGGTGCGATCAAAGCCGTCCTGTGTATTTACATCAAATTCAACTTCACGAAACCCTGGCTTTGAATACCGTACGATATAGTCTGAGAATGGACTCAAGGCTAGGTAATAATCCCCATTCGCATTCGTATAAGCAGTCATCTGATTACCCGTCCTGGTATTCGTAGCAGTGATGGTAACACTTGCCAAAGGAGCGCTACTGGTATAATCCACGATCTTACCGGCATAAGCTTCATTCGGCGAAGTGAGCATTACTTCATAGTCTCGGCTAGCACTTACGCCGGCAGTAGTAATTCTAATACTGCTGGGTAGAAAACCGGTCTTATTCACCACCACATCGCACTCTAAACCTTGCAGGGCTTGGAAACTATATATACCGCGACCATCCGTCTGGAAAATACCCTGCCCACAATTGGAGAAATCGATCGCTGCATTGGCCACTGGAAGACCATTTGAAGCACTGATCACCCGAATGACCACATTATCAGCCGCTCTAGATACGCGATAAATATCTTCGTTACCTCGTCCCCCCAAACGGTTAGAAACTAAGAACCCTAGGTTTCTGAAGGCATCATAGGAGAAGCCGTAATCATCACGTGGTGAATTGATCTGGGCTCCTAAATGAAAGATCCTTGTCCAGCGCCCTCCTTCATCCAATTCTGCTCGGAAGACGTCCATACCTCCTAAACCAGGATGCCAGTTTGAGGCAAAGAACAGACTCGTACCGTCGAAGTACGGAGTAATCTCATCTCCACTGGAATTAATAATGGGCCCTAAGTTTTCTGGCGGGCTCCAGGAATTACCAATCTTATTTGAAACATAAATATCATATCCTCCACTACCACCGGGGCGATCCGAAGCAAAGAAAAGGCGGTTGCCATCCGGTGAAAAAGAGGGATAGCCCGTAGAAAACCCTGTCCCATTGAACGGGAAAGGTCGAATATCTCCCCATGAACCATTGGGATTAATCTGAGCAAAGTAGATGCTTAACTCCATACCACTACCAGGAACTTGGCGAGTACCATCTACGAAGTTGTTCTTCGTAAAAGCTATAGTACGCGCATCCGGCGCTAGAGCCAGTGGCCCCTCATTCACTTCTTGTACACTATTCCCCTTTAGGAATACAGGGGACTCCAAATAACCACGAGAACCAATTGTTGCCAAAAACAATTGATTACCAATTTTCCCTGAAAAATCGCCAGCACCTCGCTGGATATCTGTCCGAGCAGACGAATACACGACGCGATCAGTCCCCCAAAATGCCGGGCCGAAATCGGCAGCGGATGTATTAATATATTCATTGGTAATAGAATAGGATGCACTTACATTCAGTTGTGTTTTTGCAAAGTCACAACTCCTGGCAAAGTGATTTCCGACTTGTGCATCTACATCTCTAGCATACAGTAAAAACCACTGTTTGGCTTCTTCATACTTTCCTAATGACTTCAAAACCAAACCATACTGCAAGATACTAGCCTTATCTACATCCGGCTGGCGCACAGCACGCGCGTAAAAAGCTGCAGCCTCATCCATCTTATTGAGTTGGCGATAGGAATCTGCTATTTTGAATAAGGCGACTGCATCATCACTCTTCTTTTGCAAAGCAGCTTGATAGTCTTCAATTGCCTTGTTATAAGCATGGATTTCATAGGAAGTGTTGGCGCGGCGCATTAATCTACGGAAGGATTGGGCAAAGGTGCTGCTTACGCCAATGGTCAGCAACATGCAGACAAGAAGGATTCGATTGACCATTCTCATAGTTCGATGGATTGGATTTGGATTAAAGATATAGCTGGAAAAATAAGATTTTTTTCCTAACTGTTGGAATTTTATAATATATATGCTGAATTGGGTGTTTGCGTTTAAGCGTCATCGGCTCTAGTCATAACTAACAAAGGCCCAATTTTATTGGTCTTTGGAGGTATTTTGTTAAGAACGATCGGCAGGAATGGACATCCCTTATCTTTATTTCTGCTATTCCCTTAGCATTACGTTCTATTCTCCTGAAATTGGGCGGCTTTAAGAAAGATGTCTTGCAACAAACAGTTTACGTGTCCTAGTCAGGACATTGAAGTCAGTATCTACATCATCTTTTTCTTCCTAGGATTCCTAGCTTCTATATTGAGCAGACAGGTTATTCAGCACATAGTTGGAATTATTACAATATCTAGAAAGCATCAACTGGCTGGCTGGCTTTAGTTGAGCCCCTGGTGAACATGTTGTATTCGGGGCGAAGATTTCTAAATACTCAAATAGGCTTATCATGTTAAAACCCTTAGGGTTATGCATCTTGCTGTTACTTTTCTGTACCCCTAACGCGATGGCACAAACCTGTTGCTCTGGAGGTGTCCCCATCTCTAGCAATCTCGGCCTACCTTTTGGAGAGGGACAAACGCTTCAACTTAACTTGAACTACGACCTCAACAATCTCAACACCCAAAAAACAGGCGTGAATATTGATGGGGATCGAACCCGAGAGCGTATCACGCATTCCACTTTGTTGCAGCTGGGATATAGCCTGAATCAAAAATGGGCCGTAGATGTATTGTTTAGTTACGTCCGCCAAGAACGCAGAATCTTTAGACAAAATCAATTGTCAGACTTCACCTTCACAGAAGGTTTCGGGGATCTTGTGTTTCTCTTGAAGTATAAATTGATGTCTTTACAAGAGGATGCCACTTCCTTAAGTATCGGCATAGGTACAAAATTGGCTACTGGAGCAGCTGACCGACGATTCAATGGGATCAGACTCAATGCAGATCTCCAACCCGGTAGTGGAGCAACTGATGGAATACTCTGGGCTCAGTTTACCCATCAATTTGCTTTTCGTCCATCACTCGGTTTTTCGGCAAATACAATCTATAGCTATAAAGGGACCAACGACAACTATCTACCAATTACCGTAAACAATGAGGTCATTGCCCAATCGTATCAATTTGGTCAAGAATGGCAGCTAATATTCAATATATCCGATCGTTTAATACTCGGTAGGAATTTGATCGACCCCTATCTAACCTTACGGTATCGCACGGTAAACCAGGACACCAATGATAATAATCTAGTTCCAGGAACCGGTGGCGATTGGGTATTTATTAAACCTGGTTTCAATTATTGGTTCAATAGTCAGCTCTCCATTGGGGCTAATATTGAACTCCCTATCTATGCTTTTGTGGTGGATACGCAAGTAACCCCCACTTATCGCTTTAATACCGGAATCTATTACTCTTTCTCTTTGAAAAAAAGAGAGCTATCCATACTAAATACAAACTGATGAAAAAACTATCCATTTTATCATTGCTTTTGGTAACGCTCTTGCTACCCTATTCCTGCACCGATGAACAACCCGATATCACCCGTCCCGGTGGCGGTACGTCCAATAATAATGACTGGCTCATCCCACAGAACAACGTCTTGGATGGAGGCCCAGGGAAGGATGGAATTCCAGCTTTAGATGCTCCGAAGTTTACCGAGGTAAATCAGGTGGACTTTCTAGATGATGATGATTTAGTCATCGGCTTCAAAGTAGGAAATGATGTAAGAGCTTATCCTCACCCTATCTTGGATTGGCATGAAATCATCAACGATGACTTTGGTGACCTTAGAGTAGCTATTACCTATTGCCCATTGACTGGTACCGGCATCGGTTGGGATCGTGACCTGGATGGAAATACTACAACTTTCGGTGTTTCTGGCTTACTATACAACACTAATTTAATCCCCTATGATCGAGCTACCGACAGCAATTGGTCTCAGATGTTGTTGGAGTCCGTGCAGGGCAAAATGGCTGGAACCGCGATTGTGACACATCAAGTGCTTGAAACGACCTGGGGAACCTGGAAAGCATTATATCCACAATCCCAAGTAGTATCTACTGACACGGGCTGGAGTCGCAACTATGATCGTTATCCCTATGGAGACTATCGCACCAACAATAACTCACTGTTTTTTCCTGTCGGTGTCAACGATACAAGACTTCCAGCCAAAGAGCGAGTGCTCGGTGTGATCTCTTCCACCAAAGCTGCTAAAGCATATCGTTTTGATAGTTTTCCTGAGACTGGAATTGGTGTATTGACCGATGAATTCAGAGAGTACGATCTCGTGATTGTTGGTAGTCAAGAAGCAAACTTCCTACAAGCCTACGTTCAGCCTGATGGGCTCATCTTTGAAGCGGTTCAGAATAAGCTCCCGACTGTAATGCAGGACAATGAAGGAAACACATGGAATATATTTGGTGAAGCTGTGTCTGGGCCAAGAATGGGTCAAAAGCTAGAAGAAACTCGTTCGTTTATCGGCTATTGGGTTGCTTGGGGTGCTTTCTATGAAGGGCTAGCGATCTTCGGTCAGTAGCTAAAGTACAGGTCAGTATTGACCTTCCATTATAGATAACTTACTAGACGAAAATTAATGTAAAGCCTGGTTAGAGGGTTTAGGCGAGGAAAAGCTTTGGGGAATTAGTGGAAACTGAGGTAGTACGAGGAGATAGAAGCTTTTTTTATCCTAAACCCTTTTTACTGCTTACCTACTTTCCACTAATCCCCTTTTTCACTTCATTTGAAATGATCTAACGGCTACTATATTGTTCCTGGTAATAATCACGATAAGCACCGGAGGTCACATTATCTAGCCATTCGGAATGGTCTAGGTACCATTTAGCGGTACGCTGCAAGCCTTCCGCCACACCAATAGATGGCTCCCAATTCAGTTCTTCCTTGAGCTTAGTGGCATCAATGGCATATCTTCGGTCGTGCCCTGGTCTATCTTTCACGAAATGGATCAGTTCGCGTGAACTGCCAGACTTCCGTCCTAGTAAGCCATCAACGATGTCGCATAGGTCATGTACCAGTTCCAGGTTTTGACGTTCGTTATTTCCTCCGATGTTATAGGTCTCGCCATTCTTTCCTTGGTGAAAAATGAGATCGATGGCTTCAACGTGATCTCCAACCCACAACCAATCCCGTGTATACTTCCCATCTCCATAGATCGGAAGAGGTTTGTTGTGTTTGATGTTGTTAATTACCAATGGAATTAATTTCTCCGGAAATTGGAAAGGTCCATAATTGTTACTGCAATTGGAAACAAGGATGGGCATTCCATAGGTATGATGGTAAGCTCGTACGAGGTGATCAGAGCTCGCCTTAGACGCTGAATAGGGAGAACGAGGATCGTAGGAAGTATCTTCTGTAAAGAAGCCTTCCTCCCCTAAGGAACCATAAACCTCATCTGTGGAGACATGATAGAAGAGCTTATCATCCTCCCCTTCCCAATTCGTGCGCGCTGCATTCAAAAGATTGACCGTACCAACGATATTGGTCATAATGAAGGACATGGGGTTGGTAATGGATCTATCCACGTGTGATTCAGCTGCCAAGTGAATGACTCCATCAAATTGATAGATGCTAAATAACTCCTGGATGAAGGACTCATCCGTAATGTCCCCCTTTGCAAAGATATAGTTGGGGGCATTTTCGATCTCCTTCAGATTGGCTAGATTTCCAGCATAGGTCAGCTTATCCAAATTAACAATCTGGTAAGTAGGATACTTCTTGACAAAATGCTGCACTAGATGGGAACCTATAAATCCGGCCCCTCCGGTGATCAAAATCTTTTTAGCAAAGGTCATATTAATCTGTTTTTACAACTTCTTTAAAATACTCAAAAGTTCTTTTTAATCCTTCAGCTCTTGAGATCTTGGGCTCCCATCCAAGAATCTCCCTTGCTTTGGTAATATCTGGACGACGTACCTTGGGATCGTCCACTGGCAATTCTTTATAGATCAATTTAGCAGCAGGGTTGCTGACCATGGCCAACACTTCTTCCCCAAACTCCTTAATGCTAATCTCATCAGGGTTTCCAATATTTACCGGCTGCGCATAATCGCTCATGAGGAGTCGGTAAATTCCTTCTACCAAATCATCGACATAGCAGAAGGATCGAGTTTGTGAGCCATCTCCAAAAACAGTTAATCCTTCTCCTCTGATAGCCTGTGAAAAGAAAGCTGGCAACACCCGTCCGTCATTAACGCGCATCCTAGGTCCGTAGGTATTGAAAATTCGGATAATCCGAGTTTCTACCTGATGTGCATTATGATAAGCCATAGTAATAGCTTCCAGAAAACGTTTGGCCTCATCATATACCCCTCTAGGTCCCACTGGGTTCACATTTCCCCAATATTCTTCGGTCTGTGGGTGCACTAGTGGATCTCCATACACCTCGGAAGTCGAAGCCACCAGGATTCGCGCTTTCTTGGCCAGCGCTAGGCCTAGTAAGTTGTGCGTTCCCAATGCCCCTACTTTTAGGGTTTGGATCGGCATCTTTAGATAGTCAATAGGACTTGCAGGAGAAGCAAAATGGAGTATGTAGTCCAATTCGCCAGGTACATGGACAAATTTAGAAACATCATGATGATAGTATTCAAATTCCTTCAACGGGAAGAGGTGTTTAATGTTATCCAAACTTCCAGTCAAAAGATTGTCCATTCCGATCACTTGGAACCCCTCCTTAATGAACCGATCACACAAATGGGATCCTAAGAAGCCTGCTGCTCCTGTAATTAAAATTCTAGGCACTATATAACTTTTAAATGAGAAAATGTTTGAGCTAAAACTATACGGTAGCGAGTGCTTTAAGCATTATGGCTTGAATTGCTCTTTAGCCATGTTTTCTACTCAGAGGATGTATCGTTTTAAGTTATGCACTCATGTTGCTATACGGAGATATGTTAAATATGTTCTCCTTCCGCAAAACTAGGATTAAAATTAGCACTTATTTTTCCGTTGCCCAGCATTTTTCTTCATGAATTATCTAATAAAAGGTCAAGTAATTGAGCAGGAAGTCCATGAAAACAGCACGGCTACAAGTCCATATATTTGGCGCGCATATGATAAAACAAGGATTAGCTTTTCCTCTTCTTCCAGGATTCCGTTTCTTTGCAGCATGAATAAAAACCGTTTCTGTACTCCTGCTTTTCGTCTGCTGGTGTTGATATTGATTCTGTTCCAAGGAGGTAGTGTCCTCGCGCAGAACAAAGGTGATGTGTTAATGCCCTACCTGAGTTATGCCGGACATCGTCCCGGAGCAGATCTAGAGGCGCGTTTTGGCAATAACTTTAGTCTGGGAGTGGGACTGGACTGGCTGACAGCCAAATCAAATTGGATTTTCGGCCTCAATGCAAATTTCTTGTTCGGGAACACCGTCAAATCTGATGTATTAGCAGGTCTACGTACCGATGCTGGTTTTATTATCGGAAATAGTCGTTTGCCTGCAGACATTACCTTACGACAACGCGGTTGGCTTTTACATGCAGAAATCGGGAGACATTTCCCTTTGAATGCCGACAATCCTCGCTCAGGAATCCGAATTACCATCAGTCCTGGTTTGCTGCAACACAACATTAGGATCCAAGACGACCCACAACAAGCAGTTCCTCAATTGCTTGGAGATTACAAGAAGGGATATGATAGGCTCAGTAATGGTTTTAGTTTGACCGAATTCATCGGCTATCAATTACTGAGTGAAAATAGGCGAATGAATTTCTTTTTAGGTCTTGAATTCACTCAAGCTTTTACGCAAAATAGAAGAGACTTTGATTTCGTAAGCCGGACAAAAGATGAAACACGGCGCACTGATCTCCTCTATGGCATTAGACTAGGCTGGATCATTCCCTTCTACGTCGGCAGCGCAGGCGGAGATATTTACTACTGATCTACATGGTACTACTTTACACACTGGCAATACGCCTATACGGGTGGGGGATTTTCGTTGCGAGTTTCTTTTCCGAAAAAGCCAAACTTTGGATTGAAGGAAGAAAGAACTGGGAAGCTGATTTGTCCGCCTTTAATGAAAGATTTCCATTTCAGGATGGGCACCAACGCATCTGGGTGCATTGCGCCTCTCTAGGTGAATTTGAACAAGGTCGCCCTCTAATTGAGTTCATCAAGTCAAATGCACCGAATACGATAATTATACTGACTTTCTTTTCCCCTTCTGGCTACGAAATAAGAAAAAAATATCCGCATGCAGATGGGATCTTCTATTTACCATTAGACTCCAGATCTAACGCCAAGCGATTCCTGCAATTGGTCAAGCCCGACAAAGTCATTTTCGTCAAATATGAATTCTGGTATCATTATTTGAACGCACTTCAACAGGCAAAAATTCCAACGATAATCATCTCTGCCATCTTCCGCACTGAACAGATATTTTTCAAAACCTACGGGGGATTCTTTAGAAAGATATTGCGGTCCTTCGATCATTTATTTGTTCAAGATCAATCTTCCATCGAATTACTCGCCTCCATCAACATCAACAACACCACGAAGGCAGGTGACACGAGGATAGATCGAGTAGCGCAAATCCCCAAAGAAGGGAAACACTTCGTTAAGGTAGCTGAGTTTGTCGGGAAAGCCCCTTGCTTAGTGGTAGGCAGTTCGTGGAGTCCAGATGAAGCCATACTGAAAGAGGCCTTACCCACCTTGCCAGAAAATTGGAAGGTTATCCTGGCCCCACATGATATATCGGAAGCCCATATCGCGGCCATTGAAAAGCGTTGGGCTGGAGAAGTACAAAGGTATTCTTCATTAGATGATAAGTCGATAGATGATGCAGCTATTCGCATCCTCATTATCGATAATATCGGCATGCTCCAATCCTTGTATCGGTACGGGAGGATCGCCTACATTGGCGGAGGCTTTGGGGCTGGAATCCACAACACCTTGGAGCCCATAACCTTCGGCTTGCCAGTCATCTTCGGGCCGAAATTTCAAAAGTTCGAGGAAGCCAAACAGTTGCTTCAACAAGGAGGGGGATTTACCATATCTTCTGCAGCTGACCTTAAAGACACCTTGCGTTTGCTTTTAGAGCCTGAAACCTATGAGGTTGCCTCCGAGCGTGCGCTAGATTACATCCACAAGAACCAAGGAGGGACCGTAAAGATTGCGCAATATTTAGGATTGAAATCTTAGTCCCCCCGAAATAAATCCGCTTTTATCTCTGCTGATCACATTCTACCAAAATATAATCAAGATGTAGATGATCAAGGCTAAGAGTATCACCATATGTGTACGGTAATCTTTGTACCAAGGAAGTCCTTCCATGCCCTCTCCTACTAGACCACGACGATAGGTATACATTTCAATTTGATCCTCCGTCGGTGGATCCGTCATATTACTCACCACAATAAACACTATCACACTAATCAACATGCTTACTCCAACATTAATGGTGTAGTGTAAAGACCAAAGATCAATCTCTCCTAGAATAAAGAGTAATATGCCGACCAAAGTGCCAATGGTTAAAGTCCAGAAAGCGCCTGGCCCATTTGCTCTTTTATAAAAGACGCCTACCAAAAATATGATGGCAATTGGAGGCACTACAATCGAGAACATTTGCTGAAGGTAATCCCAAAGTCCGGTAAAGTTTTGGATCTGTGGAGCCCACAATGCGGCGACGACCATTAGAATTACCGTAGTAATCCGTCCGTATCGGGCAATATCCTGATCAGTCAAATCGGGTTTACCTGGTTTGATAAAGTCAATTACAATCAAGGTAGAAGAAGAGTTGAGCGCCGAGTCCACACTAGAAAGAATGGCCGAAATCAACCCTGCCAATACCAACCCAACCAGCCCTACAGGTAATACATTTGTCACTAAAAATGGGAATACGGCATCACCATTTGGAATATCGGGGTAAAGCGTCAAAGCGATGGCTCCCGGGATCACCATGATAAACAATGGGATTATTTTAAGAAAACCCGCTAGAACAATACCCCATCTAGCTTGTCGAATATCTCTTGCCCCTAGAGCTCTCTGAATGATATATTGATTGGTACTCCAATACCAAAAACCTAAGAAAGGCACTCCCAAAAGTAGACCAGGCCACGGCAGACCATCATCATCGAGCGGGCGTACTACAGAGAAGTGTCCTTCCGGAGCATTGGCCACGATTTTTCCCCAGTCGAAATCTACTTTGTCAAATAGAATCCAGGTCAAAATACCACAACCTACGATCAGAATAATAGCTTGAATGGCATCTGTGTATACCACTGCTTTCAACCCACCGGAGGCCGTATAAACCCCTGCAATCAAAGCAAGTCCAAGTGCTGTCTGCCACATTCCAAGTCCAGGGAAGAAAGCTTGCAACACCAATGTCCCTGCATACAAAGCCCCTGCCGTTTCAATCATGATAGTCGAGAAAATGGACACTCCTGAAAAGAACAGTTGTGAGCGGCGGTCAAATCTTCGTTCGAGATATTCAGGAATAGTAGTGATTCTAGAACGCAAATACAAGGGGATAAAGATCATCGCGGCCAGAATCAAAGGAATACCTGACATCCATTCGTACACCGAATTTACAATTCCGGTAGTGTAGGCAGCTCCAGATAAGCCAATGATGGTAGAACTTGAAATGTTGGATGCGAAGAGGGACAGGCCGATCAGCCCCCAGCCGAAACTTCTACCCCCTAAAAATAAATCTTCTCCTGTCTTTGTGTTTCTGGCGATTAAAAAGCCAATGGTAAGTACCAATACGAAATAGCCGATAATAATCGATATATCAATACCTGATATTCCTGTCTCCATAATGAGTGTCTCCGATAATTTTGTTGTAGAAGTCGCTCAATATAGTTAATCGACCTAACTAGCACAATTTTTTCGGAACTAAAGGAGCCCTAGCGTACAAAACCTAGACCCATGATACGACCTAATCCATCCTGAATTCCTGTTTTCAAACTTCAAAAAACGTTCTTTTGTCAAAGCATAACTTCTTTATTTATTCACTTTTAATAAATTTGCTGGCACCCGAAACAAAACCTTTCGATGACATCAGCCACCGACTTTTTTGCCGCCTTTAACAACCTCAACATTATGATTGTTGGGGACGTGATGATTGATAGATACCTGAACGGATCAGTTACCCGGATTTCGCCGGAGGCTCCAGTTCCGGTGGTACACCTAAAAGACGCTCAGAACCGCCTAGGCGGAGCCGCTAATGTAGCTCTAAACATCAGATCCTTGGGAGCTACCCCTTATCTGTGTAGTGTAATCGGAGCAGACGAAAATGGAACACTTTTCAAAGGCCTTCTTCCTGAACATCTTCTGTCTGAGCGTGGTATCATGCAGACAAAAGATCGGCAAACCACGGTCAAGACTCGAGTAATTTCGAACCATCAGCACTTATTGCGAGTGGATCGAGAAGATACTCATGACCTGAGTGAAGCCGACGAAGATGCCTACTTGCAGCAGATTAGAGATATACTGGACAGTAAAGAAATAGACCTGATCCTTTTCCAGGACTATAATAAAGGGGTCCTGACTTATCGTGTGATTAGAGAGGTGATTTTGGAATCCATCAAGCGAGATATCCCAACAGTAGTTGATCCAAAATTCAAGAACTTCTGGGCTTACAAGCACGTGAGTCTATTCAAGCCCAATCTCCGGGAGATCCAACAGCAGCTGCCTTTTGAAATCACAACGTCAATGACGGATTTACAAAAAGCCTCCGACTATATTAAAACCCAATTGGGCAATCAGCACACTTTCATCACCCTATCGGAAAAGGGACTATTCTTTGACAGCGGAGATCAAGCTACTATCATACCCACTCAAGCCCGTCAAATAGCCGATGTCTGCGGGGCTGGGGATACAGTGATCAGCATTGTAGCTTTAGGTTTAGCGGCAGCGCTTGATATGCCTTTGATCGCCAACCTTGCTAATTTGGCGGGTGGCCAGGTATGTGAAAAAGTGGGGGTCGTTCCCGTAGACAAAGTGCAGTTGAAGGAAGAATATGAAACGCTCCTGGAGAAGGACCTGGGGTAAGAAAAAGCCGTTGTCCATCTACGGGAGAGAACAACGGCTTGGATATCATGTACTTTTTGGAATAATTTCAGATTAATTTAGCTTACTCAAGGCTTCCTCAAGATTCTCCAACTTAGCTTTACCATCTGCTAGTTTCTTGCGTTCCATCTCAACCACCTTTTCGGGTGCGTTATTAACAAATCGCTCATTGGCTAGCTTCTTTTCTACCTTTTGAACAAATCCTTGATAGTATTCTAAGTCTTTCTTGAGTCGCTCATACTCGGCCTGTGTGTCGATTTCCTGGCTAAGTTCAACAAAGAATTTGTCTCTGCCCACCAAGAAGGAAACACTATTTTCAACATCTGTATCAGTATCTGTGAGGCTTTCGAGATTGGCCATTTTGATTACCATATCGGTTAATCCTGCTGTAGCCCAATTTCCAGCATCTCCAGTATTTTGACGATATACTTTGAGTAGTTCCTTTTGCTTCAGTCCTTTAGAATTGCGGATCTCCCTGATACTACTGACCACTTGCTTAGCTTTCTCTATCTGATCTAGCAGGTTTTCGTCAAATGAACTAGCTGTTGGCCAAGCACTAATAACACAATCTTCACCTTCAGTACGTTCTTTTAGGTTGTGCCAAATCTCTTCGGTAATGAATGGCATAAAAGGATGCAGAAGCGTCATCATGCGCCCAAAGATATCCAAAGCTTTTTCGTACGTATCTTCATCAATGGGTTCACCGTAGGGCGGCTTAATCATTTCGAGATACCAAGAGCAAAAATCTCCCCAGATGAACTTGTATAAATCCATCACAGCTTCAGAGAGACGGTATTCGCTAAACAGTCGATCTACCTTGGTGAGGGTTTGATCAAAACGATTGGATAACCAGCGGTACGCCAGATCATTAATAGCTTTGCGCTCTGCACTGATTTCGGCCGCTCTATCCCAACCTTTGATCAAACGTAGGGCATTCCACATTTTATTGCAGAAATTTCTCCCTTGCTCGCAAAGCTTACTTTCATTTAGAACCTGCTTGGTCTTAGGATCAAGCGGTGCATCAAAGATAATGTCGTTACCTGCGGCAGAACTAGACAATACACCGAATCGAATACCATCCGCACCATATGTCTCAATAAGGGTTAGTGCATCAGGGCTATTCCCCAATGATTTACTCATTTTTCGGCGCTTATTGTCCCGAACCATGCCGGTGAAGTATACATCTTTGAAAGGCATGCGTCCCTTAGCTAATACGGTATCCAATCCGAGGAGGTCGCCAGACCATTCATAGCCAGACATAATCATTCTAGCCACCCAGAAAAAGATTATATCCCAGGCCGTTACCAATACATTAGTTGGATAATAGTATCTGAGTTCATCTTGGTTATCAAATCCGTCGAAAACGGAAATCGGCCATAACCAGGAAGAAAACCAAGTATCCACGACATCGTCGTCCTGCTTCAAATCACTCAACTGTAAATCGGCATTACCTGTCTTGGCTCTAGCTTGTTCCAAGGCTTCTTCTGCCGTCTCGGCTACATATATATCTTCACCCAAATACCAGGCTGGAATTCTCTGCCCCCATAGCAGCTGTCTGGAAATACACCAGTCTCTAATATTATCTTCACGCAACCAGCTGTAGAACATATTCCAGAAGTGAGGCGGGTTGAATTTGATATCTCCACCTTCTACCGAATGACGAGCAACACGGGCCATTTCTTTCATATCCAAGAACCACTGCAAAGTGAGTCTTGGCTCTACCACAGAATTGGTTCTTTCGGAACGCCCGATGCTGGTTACATAGTCCTGTAGTTGAACTAAATGCCCAGATTCATCCAACAGTTTTTTAATCTTCTTCCTGGCTACGAAACGATCTTCCCCCACTAGAATCTGTGCTTTCTCATTCAGGGTACCGTTCGGATTCAAGATATCGATCACCTCCAGGCCATGTTTTTCTCCAATGGCATTATCATTTTGATCGTGTGCCGGCGTAATCTTTAGTGCCCCTGTTCCAAACTCGATATCTACGTAGGAATCGGCAATGATAGGGATGGCTCTATTGATCAATGGAATCAAAGCCTTCTTCCCAATGAAATCCTTGAAGCGATCATCTTTAGGGTTAACGGCGATAGCAGAATCAGCCATAATAGTCTCAGGCCGCTGGGTCGCAATCACGATACCATTCCCCTCTTCTCCTTCAATATCATAACGAATATGAAAGAGTTGGGCGTTCTCTTCTCCATAGATTACTTCCTCGTTGGAGAGTACGGTTTGTGCCTCTGGGTCCCAGTTGGTCATTCGCAAACCGCGATACAACTTTCCTTTTCTATATAGATCAACAAATACCTTTATTACCGCAGCAGAGAGCTTCGGCTCCATCGTAAAGCGGGTACGTTCCCAATCACAGGAGGCCCCCAGCTTCTTCAATTGATCCAAAA
>CAJXPD010000293.1 GCA_913057785.1 uncultured Lewinella sp.
CCGGTACCCTCATGAACAGCTACTCGCCCCCTAAGATCTGGCAGAGCAAAAGTTGTCCGGCCATCACCTCCATAGATAGTACCTAAAAGGGAAAATAATGCGCTATTCTGACTGATCGGAAGCATACTCCCATCACAGAACGCCCAACCTCTAGGGGCGAAATTTCCTGCGAACATGGCGATTTGGCCCAGCGTAGGCTCACTCCATACATCCTCCTGACATTCAGCGGATTTTAGCTCTTCCAACTGAGTCGTCATGTTTTCCATCTTAAGCGAAAGGGCGGCGATAGCTTCACTGTTCGATTGTTTAACAGTGGAAGCAGAAGGAAACAGTAAAAATCCTGCTACAAGGGCTACCATTAGTCCAAGAGCACCAAAGGAATTGATAATATTATTCTTTTTCATTTTCTTTATTTTATGTCTTTGATCGATCCGTTATATAGCATCCTGGTCTTGGATTGAACGAACGAATCGTCAAAGAAAACTAAATGTTGAATTACGTTAATCTATAAGGGAGTTTCCTCTTAGCTGCGGGAAGGGTAAAGGCCTTCCAAGGCAATGATGTAAGTGACCCCCAAACCAGGCTGTCTGGTATTTATCTCTTGAGGATAAGTTCCAATGGTCACATTGACAGCAACACTATCAGATTGCGTGACAGGGAATCGGGTGGTTTTCAGATCAGTATATTCCACGCCAAACTTTGACCCTAGCACATGAGGGTGCAACCCAGGCCCATCTCCGGCATGTACCGGAACGCGACCTCTTAAATCTGGCAGTGCGAAAGTAGTTCGCCCATCTCCTCCGTAAGTGGTACCCAGAACGGAGTAAAGCGATTGATATTGACTAATCGACAATAGCGTACCATCGCATCTGGCCCAGCCTCTTGGTGCAAAGTTGCCGCCGAACATGGCAATCTGGCCTATAGTTGGTTGGCTCCAAGCCCCGACTTGCTCATTGAGTTGTTGCAAGCCCAAAAGTTCGGCTTCCGTTTCTGCCACTTTTGCTGACAGTTCTTTGATAGCTTGACTATCTGCCTCATCGACGGAAGAATAAGAGCTGAGGGAGAATAGTCCCAAAACGGTAGCCAAAAGTATCAGCACCGGTAATGGACTTCGAAAGAAGTTTTTGTCTTTCATGTTGTATGGATTAATTAGTAATAAAGTATTGCACCAGGTCATACCCAATGAATTTCTTGATCTTCACTAGCAAACTAGCTGTAGAATTGAATAAATGTTCGACTCACCTATTTGAGGGGACATGGATAGCAAACGCTGGAACTGAACGAAAGCAGTTCGCCTACAGAGTCGATAACAGTAAGGTGGTGATAAAGGAAAAAGGCTGTATCCTAATTATGCTGTAAATCTGCAAATTATACTCCTATCCCGCCAAAGACATTTTCAAGCCTTTACCATAAAAATATTGCAAACAAAAAACAGACAACAACCTACTAAACAGGGCTTTAAAACAACATCACAACCACAACAGATCATGCACTTGGTTAGGCATTTTTCTTGCATCAGTAGGTGAGAGGCGATATTTAGTGCGGTGGAGAGTTGAAAAGGAGGTGATAAATTAGCGTCAGCGTAATAGATCAACGCTATTGGAAAATTTAGCTTGGTCAAACCAGATTGGAGCAGGGATAGCACCAAAAAAATTCCTACTCCAAGCTGGTATTACCTTATTTCAAGGGAGGTCTTCTATTTCAAAACAAAAGGCTGAACTGAAATTCCTCGTCCAGTTGCACTGCTCCGTAAAGTATAAATACCTGGACTGAGGTCTCGCAATTCTAATTCTAGTCGCTGCCCCGCAAATGCCGCATCAATCTTACGCTGAAGCAATACTTGCCCCAGGGAGTTTTGGATCTCCAAAAGCACATTTTCCGCCTGCGACTTGAACTGAACTTGCAGGCCTTCCTGCTGAAGTACTGGATTAGGATATACAGAAATTAAAGATTCTTTATCAAGGCCGGATTCTTCCACATCGGTGACATCCAGATTGAAGTATGGCAAAGCATAATCGAAGGCATCCACTCCAATTTCCTCTCCAATCAAACGGCCAGGTATATCGTCTGCTGGTGGGTGAATTCCACCCCATATTCTGGACAAGCTTGTCTGATCCGATGCATCACGATAGGTAGCCCATTGGAGTACTACATCTACACTGGGACCTTCTTCGAAAACCAAAAACTCATCCTTCTTGGCCACAAATTCGCTCATACCTCCGGGAAAATATTCATCTCCAGTAAGCAAAGTCATAGCCTCTGCTGCTGCTCTAGAAAAGGTAGAGTGGCCAGAAATATACCCTGCAAAAGGTGGTGTAATGAAGGTTGGCCGCTGATAAGGCCACCAGTTTTCGGCCAAGATCCAGCCCACCCCCGCGAGATCTGTTTCGGGTTGATCTATGTAATCTGGTCCACGCCAGGCATATACTTTTATTTTCCCAACATGCTCATTATTATCCCCCGCCAGTTCGTCTCCTTCCTCCACCAATTCGATAAAGTTTTGCAATAAAGGAATACCAGCAGGAGCATAATTAGGGAGATCCGGGTCCGAACTTTGCCCTCTTTCAGCCATGTAGCGAATGGCGGATACTGGTCTGACATAATCATACCAGCCCTTGATTCCCCAGGCAGCAATGGCCGCATCATGCACGGCACCTCCTAGAATGAAATAGGCCTTCACATCCCATTCCAGATCATCCAGGATTTCCCCTTGTCCTTGGAAACGCTTTTCAAACTCAGGATGATCGTTTACATAATTCAAAATGGTAAACCAGTGGCCGGGCGGAGTTTCTGAATCAGGACCATCTGCCCAGAATTCGGCCAATACACGCGCATAGTCGGCTCGGGGCACCATTTGCGGCTCATAGGGTTGGCCGGTATGTGGATTGACATCATAACCGATACTTGGATCACCGCCTTCGACTAGATTATAGAAATCTACATGTTCCTCTAGCGTCTCAGGATAAGCCTGGATATTTCCGATGGATGCAGGAGAAATATCCCACATTACACTGTCAGAAGGATCTAAATGGGCCGACCAAACAGACACCAAACTATGGTTCCATTCATACAAACCCTCCCAACCTTGAGCTTGGGTAGTATCCAAGTAGGGCGGCAAACCTGGGTCATGGTACACCCAATGTTCATTTCCATCATTTTCATAGACGGTCAAATCTTCTTCCTGCAAAGCGAAAGGCACAACAGTTCCCCATTCTGCACTCAAAAACTCAGGTTCATTGAAGGGGGTAACATTACCCGACTGATCAATGAAAACCCGCAAATACAAGGGTTGCCAGCGATTGGGATCGACCATATCGGGGTTACCTGGCAGCTGGGGAGCTAGCGTCGAGTTAACAGGCTCATAAAAAAGGTTTTCATAGTCATTGGCTTCATTACAAAGCTCGCCTAAGCCGAAAGTGATTAGCTGATCGGCAAAGTAATTACCCAAGGCTGCTGGAGAGCCAGTGGAGTAATCCATGCTGGTGTTGTTCCGATCATAGCCCAACTCGGCCATCAGGTTGTTGAGGGTAATTTCCGTTTCGAAACCACCTGGGGATCGTCGAAATCTATATTTAAGTAGTCGATACAGTGCAAAGCTCATGGCCTCTTCCTGTGCAGCTTGAATATTCTCCGGCATTGGGATACTATCAAAGGGGATGGTAAACCCTCCTCGCTCCTTACCGAGAAAGAAATTATCGGCTCGCTCATCGTATACTGCCCAGCAGTCATACATCAGAATCGCGCTATGATAAAGGTTTCTAGCATGAATAGTAGGGCGGGCAAAATCATTCCGAATGGCTTCTAACAGCACTTCATTCCACTGTCTAGCCACTGAATGTTGGGCCGAAGCCATCGTCATACCAGCGCAAAGGAAGCTTACAATAAGTAGGATTCTCGAAATACTTTTCATCACTTAATTCGATTAGTCTTAGCAATATCTATTCCTGTTCGTTTTCTCATGTATGCCTCATTACCTCGCCAAGTGGCAAGGCTTTTTAGGGGGGTAGACTTAGTTGTATTGGCAGTAGTTTGGAAGAGGTTTATCTAGATCCAAATCTACGACAAATATTGAGCCTAAATAAGCGAATTATAGCAAAAATATAAGATACCTGCCTTATTTAGAAGCTGTTTGAATTACCTTTTGGGCCCAGCTCAATGGCTACTTTTTAGCATTTTGGACCTCTAACCATTCTCGGGCATTGGTAAATGCAGCAATCCAAGGAGAGATATCATCCTCTCGCCCATCTGGGTAATTGGCCCAATTCCAACGGAACATCGATCGTTCGATGTGAGGCATAGTTACCAGGTGGCGCCCGTCCGCACTAGCCATCATCGCCGTATTGTAATCACTGCCATTAGGATTAGAAGGATAGCCATCGTAGCCGTACTTGGCCACAATATTGTATTGATCCTCAGCTAAAGGCAAATGAAATTTACCTTCACCATGCGAGATCCAAACGCCTAAGGTACAGCCAGCTAAGCTAGAAAGCATGACGGAGTTATTTTCAGGGATAAGCACCGAAGTAAAGGCACTCTCATGCTTATGTGTGTCATTATGGAGCATCTTGGAAGGTTCCGCATGCGTCGGGTTGATCAAATTCAACTCGACGAACAACTGACAACCATTACAGATACCAATGGACAATACATCTTCTCGAGCAAAGAAGTTTTCCAGGGCCTTTTTAGCTTTTTCATTGTACATAAAGGCACCCGCCCACCCTTTGGCGGAACCTAGAACATCTGAATTTGAAAACCCTCCAACCGCACCAATAAACTGGATATCTTCCAAGGTTTCACGTCCGCTGATAAGGTCGGTCATGTGGACATCTTTCACGTCAAAACCTGCCAAGTACATGGCATGGGCCAATTCACGTTCTGAGTTGCTCCCTTTTTCTCTAAGCACTGCAGCTTTGGGCCTTGGCTTGGATAAGTCTGGTTGTGGACGTATCCCCTTAAAGTCCGCAGGAAATTGGTATTGCAAGGGCTGCAGCTTATATTGATCAAAGCGTTCCTTGGCTTTTACTTCCCCAGACTGTTTTTTGTCTAATAAATAGGAAGTTTCGTACCATACATCACGCAACGCAGCTACATCAAAAAGATGATCTTCTTCCCCATTCTTAATATTCAATTGGGCCGTGCTAGTTGCCGAGCCAATTTTGGTCAAAGCTATTCCCTGTTCCGCCATGAAGGATTCTAGTTGCTCATCCTTAGCCTGCAATACTAAACCACTGTTTTCAGCGAATAATACTTTGACCGAATCCGTTTCTCCCAGTGCGGTCAGGTCCACATTGACACCTAGCTCAATATCAGCAAAACACAACTCAAGTAAGCAAGTCAGCAATCCCCCAGCGGAGACATCGTGCCCAGCTACGATTAAGTCTGCTTTAATAGCCTCTTGTACCGCATCAAACGCTTTGGCGAAGAACTTAGCATCCTTGATAGTGGGTGCCTTCTCTCCTACTCTATTTCTGGTTTGCGCAAAAGAAGATCCACCCAATTGGAAGCTATCTTGAGAAAGGTTCAAATGGTACAAGGCTCCTCCTTCCTTCTTTAGCACGGGTTCTACGATCTTATAGATATCGTCGCAATGTCCAGCTGCAGTAATAATCACTGTTCCAGGTGACAGGACTTCCTCACCCTGGTATTTTTGTTTCATGGAAAGGGAGTCTTTCCCAGTCGGAATATTGATTCCCAACTCAATAGCAAAGTCAGATACACTAGATACCGCCTCATAAAGCCGTGCATCTTCACCCTCATTTCGACAAGGCCACATCCAGTTAGCGGAAAGAGAAATCGATCGAATACCATCAGCCATTGGAGCCCATACGATATTGGTCAAGGACTCCGCTATAGAGTTCCGCGACCCCGCCTCCGGATCAATCAAAGCACTGATGGGTGAATGACCAATGGCTGTCGCCAAGCCGTTCTTGCCATCAAAATCCAGGGCCATCACCCCACAGTTATTCAAAGGCAACTGCAGCGGCCCTGTACATTGCTGCTTCGCCACCAATCCCCCGACACAACGATCCACTTTATTCGTCAACCAGTCTTTGCAAGCCACCGCCTCAAGCCGCAAAACATCTTTAATATAAGATAGTACCTTGCTAGCATCATAGGTAATAGCTTGGTATTGTCTGTCGATTTCCTGATCGTCCATAATGGTAGTTGGAGAACTGCCGAACATATCACTTAGGGCAAGGTCCATTGGATTGCCGGCGCCATTTTCCCCCTCAAATGTAAACCTATGATCTCCACTAACCTCTCCCACTACATAGATGGGGGCTCGTTCTCTTTCAGCAATTTGTTGCAGTTGGGCTAGGTCTTCCGCTGCGATAATTAGCCCCATCCGCTCCTGTGACTCATTACCTATCACTTCTTTTGCTGACAGCGTGGGATCTCCAATTGGCAATTGACTCAACTGTATCTTTCCACCAATATCTTCCACTAGCTCAGACAGACAGTTGAGATGCCCACCTGCTCCATGATCATGAATGGAAACAATAATATTTTCATCTCCCTCTACTACCGCTCGTATCGCATTAGCTACCCGCTTTTGCATTTCTGGATTAGAACGCTGTACGGCATTGAGTTCAATGCCCGAACTAAATTCTCCGGTATCTGCTGACGACACTGCAGCACCGCCCATACCGATTCGGTAATTATCTCCCCCCATAATCACGATCTTATCTCCTTCTTTAGGCGCACCTTTGAGGGCTTGCACTGCCTTGCCGTAGCCAATTCCTCCGGCCAGCATGATCACCTTGTCATAGCCTAAATTTCGATCGTGTTCTTTGTGTTCAAAAGTAAATAAAGAGCCCGCTATCAGCGGTTGACCAAACTTGTTTCCGAAGTCGGAGGCTCCATTGGAGGCCTTGATGAGAATGTCCACTGGGGTTTGATACAACCAAGGACGCTCAGGCATCTGTTGCTCCCAACTTCGGTTTTTGTCCAAGCGGGAATAGGCTGTCATATACACAGCAGTACCCGCTAGGGGAATAGACCCTTTACCGCCTGCCAATCGATCTCGGATCTCTCCTCCTGAGCCTGTAGCCGCTCCATTAAAGGGTTCTACCGTGGTAGGAAAATTATGAGTTTCTGCCTTTAGGGAAAGCACCGAGTCGAAAGTTTTCTTCTCATAAAAGTCCGGTCTTTCCGGGCGTTTTGGTGCGAACTGAGTTAGCTCTGGTCCTTTGATGAAAGCTACATTGTCTTTGTAGGCAGATACAATTCCGTTTGGATTCTCTTTCGACGTGCGCTTAATCATCTGAAAAAGCGACGCTTCCTGTTCTTCCCCGTCTATGACAAATACGCCATTGAAAATCTTATGACGGCAATGCTCACTATTAACTTGAGAAAAGCCAAAAACCTCAGAATCCGTCAAGGGTCTGCCAATTCGTTCTGCTACGCCTTCTAGGTAGTGAATCTCTTCCTGACTGAGTGCCAAACCCTCCTGCTCATTGAAAGCAGCAATGTCTTTAATGGGCAAGATGGCTGCCGGTTCAATATTGATCGTAAAAATCGATTGGTCTAATCCCTCATACCGTTGCGCTAACATGGGGTCAAAATCCACTGTTCCTTCACCCGCAAAGGAATACTTTTCGATACGCTGGATGCCTTCGATGGCCATATTCTGCGTAATCTCAACTGCGTTGGTACTCCAAGGCGTGATCATGGTAGCCCGCGGGCCGGTGAAAATACCGGGCACCACTTCAGTATCCAGGACTGATTGCCCGCCGAATAACCACACAAGTTTTTGGATATCAGCACCTTCTAGGGAATGCGAAACTTGTACTGCAAAGATTTCTTCTGTAGGATTACCAAAGAAAAGGATCATAGGAAGCCAGGGTTGTTAATTAAAGCTGCAAATTTAGCCAATTTGGGCAATAGCCGAAGTGAATCTCTTTTATTTTAAAATCGGATTACAGCTTCTAGCTTGATCCAGCATTTTTACTGCTTGATTCCGTGGCAGGAAGAGGTTCACTTGAGATTATTAACTTTGGGAAAGACGTCCAAACTCCTACAGGTAAGGAGCCGGTTGCCCATACAATCGACGACGAGAATCCGTCTCGCTGAGATTTATTTCCAGCACTTACCACGAAGGAGCCATCCGAATCAATATGAAACAAAAGAAACATAGAGAAACCTTACCCCCTGGTTCAGTAGTATTTACTGGAGACCAAAAGGTAGAAAAAGTAAGTATTCATTACCTCAAGTATGACGTAGAGCATCTGACGGAGCAGAAATTAGATAACCAAACGGACATTACTTTTTTGCAATCCGATTCGGACATTGTGGACTGGTACGACATCAGAGGTCTGCACGACACCCGGCTAATAGAGACCTTGGGGCAAACATTTGAAATTCATCCGCTGATTCTGGAAGATATTGTGGATACAGATCAACGGCCGAAGTTTGAGGAATATGAAAGGGGCTTGTTTCTTGTTATCCGGGCGCTGAGCTTTGAAAAGGATCAAGAGGAAATGAATGTGGAACATATTACCATCTACTTCAGGAAGGGGTTAGTGGTAACCTTTCAAGAAACCGAAAGTGATCTTTTTGAATCCGTACGAAAGCGGCTTCAGGCGAGAAGTGGAAAAATCAGGTCTCTTGGGGCAGATTATTTGGTCTATGCCCTGGCAGATGTGTTGGTTGATCAGTATTACTTCCTCTTGGAGGACGTTGAAGAGGTGATCAGTCAACTCGAAGAGGAATTATTGGATTCTTCCGATGACACCATTCGGGAGCGTATTCACCATATCAAACGCACTTTAATCGGGGCCCGCAAAAGTATCACGCCCTTGCGCGAGGCCATTAATCGTTTTGCGAAGTCAGAAAATGACATCATCCAAGAAGGGACCAAGCTTTTCATTCGGGACCTCTATGATCATGCTATACAAGTAATGGATATGGTAGAAAACTACCGAGATATGCTCAATGGCTTACAGGATCTTCATCTTTCTGAAATCAGCTACAAGATGAATCAGGTGATGCAGGTATTGACCATTATCACCACTGTCTTTGTCCCCCTTTCTTTCCTGGTCGGACTCTACGGAATGAACTTCGATAACATGCCAGAGCTGCACTACAAATATGGTTACTTCATGCTATGGGGCTTTATGTTGATCATAGCACTAGGGTTATTGGTGTGGTTCAGGAGGAAACGGTGGTTATAGGGATCCCGTTGGCGTAATAGAAATTTCCACTTTTAATCGACTATCATAGATCTTCATCAAGAATAAACCGGCCTTTCCTTCCACAATTGTAGTAGCCATGCTCTCTCGGCTAGTGGTTGTGTTTGTTGAATTTCTTCGCCCAGTGCTTCCCATTTCTTGGGATTTCTCCTCATGATCTGATGAAATAAATTACAAAAGTTTAGGTAGGTTTTCTTCATCGCAGCTGAGATCTGCCGATTCCTTCTTAAGTATACACTAAAAGAAGACAATAGAGACAGCAGGGGCTCCTCAGCTTCCAAAGCATAATAGGTCTTGAGGAGAATCACGCGGGAACCTAGGTGATGATGAGGATCAAATAGTTGAAGCATATTCAATTGATCCAACACCTTATCATAGGCATCTTGATGGTAGTATAATTCCGCTAGATTATAATATTCTGCTCCTTCCCTAACCTCTGGCGAAAGGTTAATAGATTGTTCTTTAATAAAGTTCTCTGTCCATTCATATCGCTTCAGCCTCAAGGCAAGTTTGACCACGTTAGAATAGGTCCAATGCGAAAGATAATCGCCGCTAAATAGCGCTCGCGTCTGGATTCCTTTGGTATAAAGGTCTAGCATAATCGACGTATAAGCTCCAACTCCCTTCCGTATCTTAGGGGCACAGAAATTAATGGCATACAAGTAGATTTCTCTTTTGATCTTTTGATCAATAGTATGCCCATGAGTCTCAATTAACTGCAAAAGCTTCTTAAAGTGCCCTTCTTCTTCTGCATCCTTAATACTTAGGTATATTCGCAGATAGATCTCGATAAGAGGATCGACCTCCTTGGCTTGTAGGAGATGTTCCTGTACCTCGTCTACAAAATTCAACTCATACTCTGCACGAATAATGGTCTGGCGATTCAGCATTTCACAGCTATACCTCAACTTCTGAAAGAAGTAGAATTTGTCCAATTGATCCGACACCGTCTGTAAACTTGGATCAAATTTTCTTACCTGCAAGCTGTAGAAATGGTTGGCGGCAGCCTTCCCCATTAAATACTGGTAGTAGTATGACTCTCCATTCTTGCTTTCCGATTCGGTTATGGCTTTGCTAGCTTTTCGCAATAGGTAATTGTAATGCTTCGTCAATTTCCGATCCACATACTGATCTAGCGTATGACACTGGATCAACTCTTCTTCCTGTTCATAGCGCTGCAAGGCCAGAAAGCGCTCCCCCAGTCGCAAAAGGTAATTCATTAGATGCCCTAAAACCTGGCTATCAAAAGTCTGTTTAGGAAATAAGTGTTGAAATACACGCTCTTTGCTAACTTTAGGTCCAATGAAGTCAGGCGCCGATCTCTCCAAGTATTCTATCAACCTCAGTAAATCCGCATTCTTGTTAAAGTATGGTGACGCCACAAACTCCCGGAACCGCTTGAGTTCTGAAGGTGCAAAGCTGCGTAGCAAGACGATAAGTTTACTTTTTTCCATAATTATTGATGGAAATATCCATCATTTTTCCCGAAAAAACAAATCAATCAAATATAATTATTTATAATGTGATAAATATTCAAAAATCTAGTAATCAACGATTTAAATTACATCCAAATCTTACAGCTTAAATAAATCAACAATTCATCAACCACTTTCTAATCCGAAAAAACACTAAAAATGTATTTGTCCTCCCCCTTTTCCCGCCGCATATTTGTATCAGAAAGACAAACAATCCCACAACATTTGAGCAAATTAATACTAACAAGTTTTGTAATCCTAATACAAGTCCCTATGATCCTGGGGCAGCAAGTCTGGCCTGGGGATATTAACAACAACGGTATAGTCAACAACATTGATGTGCTATACTGGGCAGTAGCCAAAGATGCTACTGGCGACGGCAGGGTGAGTCCGACCAGCGACTGGGTTGGTCAGGACCTACCAGCCACGCTTTGGGATCAAAGTTTCCCAAATGGTTTGAATTATGCTTTTGCTGATTGCGATGGAGATGGAGATGTCGATGATGATGATAAGACCATCATTGAGGATAACTTCGGAAGAATGCATGGTACGCTAGTACCCGATGAATATGCTACTGGCGATGCTGCTTCTGATCCCATCTTAGCTCTATCAAATCCGAATTCTGTTGTGCCTTCGGGCAGTACGTTAGAGGCTGGACTGTCGCTTGGAACAGCAACGGACAGTATCTCGAATTTCTATGGAATTGCTTTTACCGTCAACTATGACCCGGAAGTAGTAAAAAACCAAGGCAATTCCTTCCAGCTGGATATCCTGGAAGACACCTGGATGAATGGCATGGGTGATGACAAAGTGATTAAATTCATTAAGAATGATCGCGATGCCGGAGTAGCAGAAATTGCCATTGTCAGGAAGAACCAGCAGATGGTTAGCGGTTTTGGTGACATAGGAACCTTTTCGATCGTGATGGAAGATATCGTGGTTGGCCTGACCAACATCAACACCACGGACATCAAAATGATCGACTTGGCAGTTACTGATACTCCTATAGCAGCATCTGACATCCAGTTCTCAATTGACTCGACTACAGCGACCATTCGACCGATTGCACGTAGTGGTATCAAATTATATCCGAACCCAGTCCTGGGTAGCGAAGTAAGCCTAGAATTGGAAGATGAAGCAGAAGGCATCAGGCAACTACATCTATTTGATGTCAATGGCAGACTGCTTTCCAAATGGAAATTCAATGAACGCCTGAATAAGCAAAACATTGATCTGAAAGGTTTGCCGAAGGGTATTTACAACTTTAAGATCATTACTGATAAGAGAGTTTATATTCGAAGCTTCTTCAAGTAGAAGCGATCCAATTGCCCTGTGAACAGAATCCTAAAAATTTTTTAGTAGCCTTAATGGTCGTTTTTAATCCCATGAACGGTTGTGAACCCATATTCAATCCCACATTACAATCTTAATCGTTGAAAGAACAACAATTATAATCCCATGAATCTCCTTGAGGGCCACCGAAGAGGTGGCCCCAAGGCTTTTTAAAGTAGTTTGGACATTCGCCGCACATACAATCACACCCTCTCGCCGAAAGAAACTAATCCCCCCCTCATTAGCAGCCAAACTGCTCCTTATACTTGAAACACTATTTATCAACACTATTAGTAAGTACGCTTCCTATGAACCGATTTAGCATTTATGTTCTTTGGAGCTTAGCCTTATTGCTGAGTTCCTGCGAGGCCGTCTTTCAAACCGATTTATCCACTGAAAGCGATGCCGAAACTCGCCTAAATATCAGACTCACGGACGATCCAATCGATCTCGAAGAGGTCAATATTGACCTTCTTCGAGTTAGAGTAAAGGGCGAGAACGGCTTCGAAGAAATTGATCTAGAAACCAATGCAGGTATTTATAATCTGCTTGATTTTCAAAATGGCCTAGACACCTTAATTGCTACTGCAGACCTTAGTATGGGTCAAATCCGTGAAGTACGTCTAATCCTTGGCGAAAACAACACGGTTGTCACCGGAGGAGAAACTTTTGAACTAAAAATCCCTTCCGGTAGTCAAAGTGGCTTGAAGATTAAAACTTGTCTAGATCTTGATCAGGTTTCCGAATTTGATCTACTGTTGGATTTTGACGCTGCAGCTTCAATTCATTGTACTGGTAACGGCAAATTTATCATGCGCCCCGTGATCCGGGTCATGAGCGCTGAAGCGCAATGTACAGATGATGAGGAGGAGGAGGAAGAAGAGGATGACTCCCTGGAAGATCTTCCACAAGAAGTCATTGATTCTTTAGTGGAAAACTATGACGGCTATGATTTTGATATAAGCACAGGCCTATTGTGTGACAGTACAGAAGTATATGAAATTATAGCTACTCGAGATGATACGGTCTCCTACTTGTTTTTTGAGCTAGAAGGAGAATTCGTGCAATCTGGAATACCAGTTCAAGATGAAGACATTCCCGAAACCATCGCATCTGCAATTACTACAGATTATAGTGATTATATGCTAATCAGTGGAAGTGCGCTGGAAATAACGAGAGCAAGCGGCATGATCTGGTTTTCTCTGGATCTAGCCTCTGAGATGGACTCTATTGAGGTCATCTATGATCCGGATGGAATTTTCATTTGCGAGATCGGCTTGCCAGATCCCGAGGAAGAAGAGGAAGAAGAAGAGGAAGAGGAGGAACAGCATACTAATGTTCCCGAAGAAGTAGAGGAATTTCTACAAGAGAATTATCCGGGATATGAATTCAGCAGTCAGGTTCAAATTACTTGTGACACTAGCAGCTACTATTTACTGGAGGGGAAAAAAGGGCCCCAAAAGATCATCCTATATTTTGATATGGATTGGACGCTGAAGAAAACTGGAGTTCAAATTAATAATAATCAGCTTCCGCAGGCCGTCCAACAGGCTATTCAAACAGACTACTCGAATTATCGCATTATGAACAACAATAGAACTTGGGAGCTGAGTGATCAAGACGGGGTATTAAGCTATCGCGTCTATCTCAAGCAAAACAATAGTGGTACAAAGATCTACGTGATCTACGCCGCTGATGGCACCTTCATCTGTCAAGAAGAGTAAAAATAGTCTTAGGTATTCTGGAGTGTGTCACATAGTCTGTCTTTTCAAAACATTAATTTGTCATGCACCGTTCAACGGCCTCAGCCATTTATGCCTGGGGCCGTTAAGTTTTTCTACCTAAGGGCATTCCTTCAATACCTCATCACCATCTTGCAACCAACAATCTTCAAAAATAGAGCAATAGCAAAAATCAGCCGTAAAATTGATCATAGGAATGTCGTCCTGAATTACCTCAGGATGTAAGACCGTCAGTTTTAGGATAGTGATCGTCTCTTTAGGTGATATGAAATAGTTAGCAGGATCAGAAAAGCTAATAAACAAGCCCGCTTCCGGTGGAAATATCTTGTTCAGTTCTGCCTGGATTTCCCGATAATTTGCCATTACCTCTCCATTTAGGCGAAACTCCGTCGTACGAATTTTAGCAGGACCAATTCCCTTATTTTCAATGGTGAGGGAGTATGGATTAGGTCCAGGACCTCCAAGGTTAACGTGTTGAGACAAATGGGGATATACAGCAGCCTTTTGTTGAGATTGCATTATTTTTTGTTGCTCTCTCATAATATTAGCTTCTACTATGGAAACGGATAGTGCACCAAGACTTACCAATAGCGCTAAAAAGGCAGTTACGTCAGAACGGTTCAGTTTCATATTGTTATATCATCAAAGAGGAACAAGGATTAAAGAATTAGTAAATCCTTTAAATTCTCACCAAGATAGGAAATGAACACAAAGCTTCCGACTAATCTACACAAAACCATTTGTACCGACTGTTGTCTAGGCGGAAAGGGTCTTGCTAAGATTTCAGACTGCTATAATCCTACTCGCCACAGAAATAAGTATATTTCAACGCTGCTCTTCCGTGCCCAAGATCAGCACTATTTTGCAGGTCAACACAAGCAGAAACAGGATCAAATATCAAGAAATGAGCTAAGCCTCGATTATACAGAACCGAAGCCGATTCTGGAACCAAATCCAGTGCCTCGGTGTAATCGCGGATCGCATGATGATAGAACCCAAAAACTAGATTAAGATTGCCGCGGCTCTGTAGCAATTCTGCATGATCCGGATGAGCCGCAATGGCCTGATTGTAATCGACCAGTGCGCCTCCAAAATCCCCCAATTGCCGCTTGGTAATGCCTC
>CAJXPD010000294.1 GCA_913057785.1 uncultured Lewinella sp.
AATGTTTAATGTTTAATGTTTAATGTTTAATGGGGAATTTGGTTGAAGGAGGAAAGTTTAAAGGTTAAAGGTTTTTGTCCCATAAGCTGTAAACCTTCCCCTTTAAACTTCCCCCCTCTTTCAACCCAGCCTAGTACTAGCTACGACTTACTCATCTTCATACTTTCTGAGCAACTGAACCATCTTTTTGTCTTCGTTCATCCGGGCATGATACATGGCGTACTCATCTCCAGCAACGACTGCAAACGGATTAGCTCCTTTTTCCAATAGAAACTTGGCTACCTCGTAATGTCCGTTACGAACTGCTCCGATCAAGGCGGTTCCGTCGCCACTGATTTTACGGTTGACCTTGGCTCCGTTTGCCACGAATAATTTTACGAGATCCAGGTGGCCATGGTTAGCCGCAGCCATCAGTGGACTTTCATCTCCTCTGGATTTGTATTCTACGCTGGCCTTGGCACCGAGCAACATCTTGGTAATTTCCATGTTCCCCATGCGTGCTGCTGCTACCAAAGAAGAGCGAGGTTCTCCATCATCACGGTAAGTACAATCTGGATCAACTGATTTCAGTAATTCCTGAACCAACTTGGCATTCCCGGCTTTGACAGCCCGTAGTAGGTCTGCACAGGAGGCCTTTTTTGATACAGGAGAAATGGGTAGCGCTGTAAATTGTACCTTTTCGACCGTACCTGCTTGTACGGATTGTACTTCAGCAAGTGGTTGAATGGATAGAGCCTGCATGCTAGGCATGGTCTCAGGAAGGCTAGTCGCCTCCGCTGCCAAGTCCGTAGCATTAGCTTCCAGATTGTCTCCTGCTACCGCCCTCGCTCGGGTAGTTTCATCAAGCAGTGGAACAGCATTAACAGTCGTGACATTTTCGGCGCTTACTGCCACTGACGAACTCGCTACTGGAGTTGCCTTTTCTGATACCGGCCCCGGATCAGCCTGTTGCGAAACAAAGCGAAAGCCAGGTAATACTACAATTGTTACAGCCAATAGCAATAGGCTTGGTACGCCTAATTTTAGTTTTCTAAACTTTTGAATTTTCATGTCGGGTATGTTTAATAATTGTGTAATTCTAGAGGATAATTCTGATTTCCTTAGCGCCATTCCTGCTACCAGTAGGGGTTTTCGGGGAACGGGCTGAATCCAACTGGCTACTGCCACAAGACACTCAGCCAGTGCCAAGGCATTGCCGGTCAGTTGTGCGGCCTGCTGATCGCACAATAATTCATTCGTTCGTTCGATTCCTTGTTTGGCTAAACGATGCAAAGGCTGGAAAAAGAACAAGGTGTTCAATAAGCTTAGGAACAAGGCCCAATGATGATCTCGCCGAATAATATGTGCCCATTCGTGAGCGACCATTGCTTCCAATTGATCCTGATTCATTGTCTGTAGGGCCATACCGGGCAAGCAAATTTCACGGCCTCGGATGACGATGGGACTATCCAGAAAAGGACTGGCACTGACCCGATATTGGATAGGCCTCTTAGTCCTTCGCTGAATAGATTTCATGATATGTAAAACAGTCGGGTCTTTTATTGCTTTGCGTTGGCCCAGTTGTCGGAAAAACCATAGATGTTGCGTTGTTCGATACAGTAGGATGAAAAGCATTACCATTCCCCAGATGATCGGTAGCAACCCAATTGCACTCCAGTTTTCTTTAGTCTGACTAGGTTTGCCTGGACCGAGACTACCTTCCTCCATCAACTGAGGCCCTAAGTCTACGGTTTCCTCCCGTTCTCCCTCTAGCATTTGCGTTGCAAGTAGTGAATGGTCAAGCGGCTTATATTGGTCAACCTTTTCCGTCGCGGGCTGTATTTCCTTGGCAATAGGCTTATTCAATTCTACTTGGCGCTGGCCCACCGCTAAAGCTATAGTGGTGGTAAAAACTCCTCCTACTAAAGCCACTTTCCAAAGGGCGTTTTCCATAAATGCTGAATGCACAGCCTTGGATTTAATCACGCAGCTAATGAGCAAGATCCAGACGGAGCTATGCAGGAGGTAAGTTAGTCCTAACGCCAGCAGATGGTATTCATTCAAGAGATTACTCATTGTCTTTCTTTTTTTGTTGAGCAGCAGCGATCTTTCTTTTCAAATCTTCCAATTCATCCTGGTCAAAAGCAGATGATTCTAAAAGATGATTCACTAGGACGGAAGACTTTCCTTTAAAGAGTTTATCTATCAAGTTAGAGGCCATGGAAGACTGGGTTTCTTTCTCGCTAACCTCAGCGCAGTAGATATACTGCCGGCCCTCTTTGCGATAGTTCACGATTCCCCTCTTGTACAACCTTTGCAGCACGGTATTCAAGGTAGTGATCGCCAATTCACGGTCTTCTTTGGCCTTAAGTTGCTCTTGAATCCCACTCACCCCTACCTCTCCCTCTCTCCACAAAACCTGCATGATCTTCAATTGCAAATCGTCTAACTTTAGCTTTTCCATTTGTACTTCATTTTAATACTACAGCTGTAGTACAAAACTACTACACTTGTAGTATTAAAGCAAGTACGAGAATCGGATTTATTTTAAACCTAACCGCAACCGACTATTAATCAGTGAATTAAAAACACAAAAAAGATTTTCACATTAAAAATATGGAACTCATGTAAGCGCGATTTGAACGAAGTGCAGCCTCGTTTGGTTTTCATTATACAGACCTATTGTTTTGATGGCCTACATCAGAGGCCTTACCCTAGTACTCGTTACCACTTCTCAAAAAAACAAGGTGGATATAAACAGAATGGATCAGCAGGCAAGCTGCAGGTCCAATCGAATACTATGATCTAGCATATTCAGTGGACCTAATTATTCATACCGGTAGATCATACCTATGCCGAAATGATAACCATACTATTATTCACCTATTTAATGCTCTAAAATGTCAAATACAACCCCGTTAGCACTAGCGAAAGCAGCCTACCAGGGCTTTGCAGAAGGCGATATGCAGCCTCTACTCTCCATTTTGGCAAAGGATGTCATATGGAATAATCACTCGTCAAAAAGTTATTCGCCCTTTGCAGGTTCACATCATGGAATCGAGGGGGTGAAGGCCTACTTTAGTAGGATGCCAGCCATTCAGCAGGACCGTTTCGACATCATCGCCATAGCCGAAAACAATGGCTATGTCATGGCCACTATTGACCGGAAAGCTACCTATCTTTCTGTAGATAAAACACACGAAGGCCAGATTGTACATGTGCTCAGGTTTGAGGCGGGAAAATTGAAGCAAATGGATATCTATGAGCACCGCTAGGGTTCAAATTAGGTAAGTGATCGCCGTATTGGACCAAGCACAAATATCCCATCGTGAAAGCAAAGATAGCCCTCAGCCTGGCAAAGTCCTTTCGTGCCTTTTTGCACAAACTCTGGCGCAGCACTATGCCAGGCTGAGAGCCGCCAACACAATTATCGGTTTACGCTTAAGCACTTTGTCAATATCATTAGTCCGATCGCAAAGCCTGTACGGGATTGGCCAATGCAGCTCTAATAGCCTGATAACTAACCGTCAATAAGGCCACGATAATAGCTACCAATGCCGCCAGGACAAAGACTTGCCAACCTAAGTCTACTCTAAAGGCAAAGTTCTCCAACCAGACATTCAGCATATACCAGGCTACAGGGATGGCCAGTAGCAAAGACAATAGAACAAGGCCTAGGAAGTTTTTGGATAGCAGCAATACTATATGGGCCATGGATGCTCCTAGTACTTTTCTAATACCGATCTCCTTCGTTTTCTGTAGCGCAATAAAGGTCACCAAACCAAATAGCCCGAGACAAGAGACTATAATTGCGATGGCAGCGAAGAAATAAGAGAGCTGGCCCACCAATAGTTCCGACTCGTAGAGTTTGGCATATTCATCATCTACAAACTCAAATTCCAGCGGATAGCCTGGTGCCATTTCTGGCCAAAGACTCTTGAGCTGTGCCACTACCTCTGTCGTCTTTCCATCCTTTATTTTCAGGTACATCTGCCCCGTATAGGTGGGATTATGGCGCATCATCAGCGGTTCAATTTCATTGTGTACGGACCTAAAATTGAAATTTTTCGCAATGCCCAGAATGGTCCAGGTTTTACCATTAATATCCTTTACTGGCTTGCCGACAGGATCTTCCATTTTGATGAAGTCCAACGCCTTTTCGTTGATCACAATGCCATCTTTATCTGATTGGATATTTCGATCAAAAAATCGGCCTTCCTTCATTTCTATTTGAAATACCTCGTCAAAGCTATCTTCGGTATTCATGAGGTAAAAGAAATTGCCATCGTCGGGTTCTTGGCCTTCCCAGGTAAAACGGGTCCCTATCCAATCTAAATTGACAGGGGTGTCGGATGTTCGAGCTATTGCCTCGACGTCACCATACTGAAGTAGTTTTTCTCGGATAATATCGAATTGATCATAGATCGGGCCATTCATGTCCATAGAAATGACATTATTTCGATCCAAGCCCAGATTTTCATGTTGAATAAGATGCAATTGGCTCCGCACAGTTAAGGTCGATATAATCAGAATACCGGATAAGACGAACTGGAAGACAACCAGCATTCGACGGAGGTAATTCTTCTGCACCCGTGGCGAAAACTGACCTTTCAAAATACTTACGGGCTTAAAGCGAGAGAGCACGAATGCAGGGTATAGTCCAGATAATGCGGTCAACAACAGCCCAAAGGAAATTACAGTTAGAACGAATTGAGGGCTGGTCCAAGCAATCTGTATCGCTTTATTGGATAGTGCGTTTAGGTGTGGTAACAAAGCCCCTACTGCCATCATAGCAGCGATCAAGACAAGAAAAATAAGAATGCCTGCTTCTGCAAGAAATTGGCGGATCAGATTGGTACTCAAGGCTCCTACTGTCTTACGCACCCCCACCTCTTTACCTCGCTTGGTGGCTTGTGCTGTACTGAGGTTGATAAAATTAATACAGGCAATTAACAAGAGGAAAAGGGCCGCGCCAATGAATATTCGAACGTACTGAATCCGCCCACTACTGGCCTTCCCTTGTTCAAATTTGGTCCATAGATAGTTTTGCTCAAAAGGGAACAACATCAAGGCTTCACCGCCGATACCGTACCCATCCGTCGTGGCATAGTAGGGATTGATCACTTCTTCAATCTGTTTGGCACTAGTCCCTTCGTACAGTTTGGTAATGACCGTTGCCTGTTTCGCGCCCCAGTTGTCCTCCCATCCTTCTCCAGCTGCTGTCCGTAAAAAATGAGCATTGATGACATATTCAAAATCAATACTACTATTCTTCTCTACATTCTTAAATACCCCTGCGATCTTAAGGTCAACCTCATCATTCAACTGTAGGTAGCTCCCGATCAAAGTATCCGAGAGTTCACGTCCATAGATATGGTGCGCCATATCTTCGGAGAGGAACAAAGACTTATCCTCATCAATAGTATTCGCCGTCCCTCCCATTAGCATGGGGAAGTCGAGGATATCAAACATCGAAGGCGTAGCCCAGGCCCCTCTTTCCTTCAATAACTTCTCCCCAAATTTCATGACGGCAGGATTGCGCTCATCGAAGAACATGGCATCTTCGACGCCCGGGGTTTCCAATAGTTTCTTATACAAAGCATAGGGAGAGGCCCCTTGCGTAAACGTAATCTCTCCTTCCTCCGAAACGCCATTGAAGTACGCCCGGTACAGTCGATCGGTATCTGGATGGAACCGATCGATCTGCCATTCGTCATAAGCCCAGAGTAACATCAAAATACTAACCAAGATGCCCAGAAATAGGCCAAAGCCATTGATGAAGGTATAAAGCGCATTGCGGCGAAAACTCCGCATCGATATTTTGAAATAATGTGCGAACATGGTCAGGTGATAGGTTAAGTTCAGTCCGGTCTCTTTCCTACCGAAGAAAAAGGGTTTTATATAACGTATCGCCGTAAAAAAGAAGCGTCTGCGCGCTTTCTTTAAGCCATACTCTTCCACCTCCTCCTGAAACAATTCAAAGAGATCTCCTTCTACTTCTTCAAGATAGATATCAGCACAGAACCAGCGCAAAACTCGCATCATTCGCCCCGGTGGTTCCGGAAAAGGAGGAGGTGTATTAGACATTGATCATTGGTGTATGTAAGCTAAATAAGTAAGCTGATGAAACTGCCCAAATTCGATCAATTTATTCGGTTCGTAGACTCTCAACGGGATTCGACAGAGCGGCCCTAATTGTCTGAAAAGCTATTGTTATAAGTGCGATAATCAGTGCACCGAAAATGGCCAAAACGTACGTATCCACACTGTTATTTATACTGTAGGCAAAGTACTGCAATCCTTTTTCGGCGGCAAGGTAGGCGAAAGGCACTGCTACCAAGCCAGCTACAAGAATCAAAAAAGCAAAGTTTTTGCTCAACAGAATAACGATATCCTGCACAGAGGCTCCCAAGGTTTTCCTAATGCCCACCTCCTTGATTCGACGAGCGGTGGTGAAGGTCGCCAAGCCAAATAAGCCCAAGCAGGCAATGAAGATGGCCAGCATAGAGATATAGGTAAATACTCTACTGAGTTGAGCTTCGGTTTCATATTGCTCTTTGAAAGTAGCGTCGAGAAAATTGTATTCAAAGGGCACATCTTTGACAAATTTCTCAACCGTACTTTGAATAGCAGTAATCCCACCTTGCAAATCTCCTGTTTTCAGCTTGATGCTCATGAATCCATATCTCGGCATTTGGATCAAGGCCTTGGGGCCAATCTCTTCGCGTAACGATTCTGAGTGAAAATCCTTGACCACTCCAATAACCCTGGCAATCCAGTCTTTTGCATTTGGATCACGCACAATCTGTTTACCAATAGCTTCCTGCGGACTGGCCCAGCCGAACTGGCGTACAGCAGCTTCATTCAAAATAGCCACTACTTCTTGCTCTTCGGCATTTTCTTCTTCGAGATTCCTCTGCTTAAATTCTTCTCCAGCAAGCATTTGTAGCCCAAAGAGGTCGATAAAATTATAGTCAACAAAAGTTTCATCCAGGGAAAAACTACTTTCAATATCAGCTCCCTTTTCTACATATAGATCTCCCCCTCGTCCCTGTTGCCCCGGCACCTCAGAGGACATCGTCACATCTAAGAATCTAGGATCTGCTAGCAGCTCTCCTCTTACCGCTTCATACTGACTGGATAGCGATTGCGCCACATTCGGCGGCAGCACCACCACTCGCTCTTGATCAAAACCAAGATCATAGTTTCGCATAAAGCGAATCTGCTTAAAGAGTGTGATCGTCATAATGATGAAGAAAGCAGAGATCATAAACTGGAATACGACTAAGCCTTTACGAAGTAAAGCTCCCTTCTGTGTTTTACCATACACTCCCTTCAATACGAGCGCTGGTCTAAACCGAGACAAGAAGAAGGCCGGATAACTACCCGCTAGAATACCCACAGCCACACCCAGTATGAGCAAACTGGCCAAGAACGGTGCTTCACGACGGTAATCGATGAATAATTCCTTTCCCAAATACTCATAAAAAATAGGCAGGACGAGCCAAGCCAGCACCGCGGCAATGCTGAATGCAAGAAAGCTAATCACCACCGATTCACCGAGAAACTGCGAAACCAGTTGTTTTCTGAAGGCGCCCACTACCTTGCGAAGGCCCACTTCTTTGGCCCGCATAGCGGAACGGGCTGTAGCCAAATTCATGAAATTGATACAAGCCAAAAAGAGGATAAATAGGGCAACTAGCGAAAAGACATAGATGTAGGTCTTGTCCCCTACCGATCGCATTTGCCCAAGACGCTCCCCGTCTAAGTAGATCTGATCCAAACGCTGCAAATCCGGTTCGTAATAATATCCTCTAGATCGAGTAGCATCACCAACATAACGCTCCTGAAAAGCCTCAAACTTCGCCGCAAAAGCATCTACATCTGTTCCTGGCTTTAATTCCAAGTAGGTGTAACCAATCAAACCTCGCCAATACCAAGGATTAATATCTGCCTCGCCATTAATATCTCCTCCGTAGACATCATTCAAAATACTGGATGGAAGCAAGAAGTCGAAGCGAAAATGCGATCGCTCAGGCACATTGGCCATGACCGCCGATATGGTAAAATCATAGGTATTTCCATTGAGGTTTCCCTCTCGATCTCGCTCCTTTGGATCAATAGTTAGGACCTTCCCGATCGGATCACCTCTTCTGAAGTACTTCTCCGCCATAGCCTCGGTAATGACGATCGTATTTGGATCCGATAGCGCTGTGCTTGCATCTCCATTCGTTATCGGCCAATTGAACATGTCCAGCGTTGCTGGATCTGTATATAGAATCCTGGCCTCTGAGAAAGAACGATCTCCAACGGTAACTTCCCAGGGATTATCGGGGCTAGTACGTGGTATGAATCTCGTAAAGTTTTCTACTTCTGGGTAATCCTTTTTCAAGGCCGGGCCCCAAAGAATGGGAGAAGCCGCAATCAGGCTTTCGTCATTTTGGTCCCCTACCTCCAGCGATCGGATAGACAGTCGGTATATGTCTTCTGCTTTCGGGTGATAGGCGTCGAATGAGGTTTCATCATGGACAAACACAAGCACTACGATACAACAGGCCATGGCGATGGCCAAGCCACTGATGTTGATAAAGGAGTAGGCTTGTTGCTTCCTGAGTTGACGAAAGGCAATTTTTAAATAATGTTTTAACATAGTCAGGTGATATTCAAGTTGTAGGGTAAAATCCTTCTTCCCGAAGAAAAAGGGTTTCAGATAGCGTATCGCGGTAAAGAAAAATCTTCGTCTAGCTTTTTTCAGGCCGTGCTCCTCCACTTCCTCTTGGAACAATTCATAGAGATCCCCCTCCACCTCCTCGAGGTAGATGTCTGCACAAAACCAGCGCAAAATGCGCATCATCCTTGGCGGTGGGTCGTGATATCGGAGATCATCATCTACCATGACCACTCAATTTGGAAAGTGCCTGGCGGAATCCGCAACCATAGCCGCTGTCTCAGGTGTTGGGTGTCCAGCAGCGCTTGCTGGCCTTTCAAACTCACGGTGTACATTTTCTTCCGCTTACCTCCTCTTTTCTCAGATTTTTCGCCGAATTCAGCGGTCAAAAAGCCCTTCCCTTCTAAGCGATTGCATGCCGTGTGTACGGCACTAATGGTTACTTTTCTACCCGATTGTTCTTCCAATTCCTTCTTGATCGCCAAACCATAAGCCTCGCCGTGGAGGGCAGCTACAGTCAACAAAATCAGCTCTTCAAATTCTCCTAAATGCGTACCTTTCATTAGATTCTTATACCGTTTAAGCTATATTATCCATAAATGTAAATAAAACATTGGCGCTTGTCAATAGCTACGCTATTATTTTATTCACAAAAATGTATAAAATGCTTTGTTAGGTATAATTTTCTAGGCTAGTAGACACTTTTCAGGCCTCAGTGGACAGAAATGATTTACTATTGAGCAGTCCAGCTGAGGACTTCCTTATAAGCCTCGGACTCGGACTGAGGATCATTCAAGAACTGATCGTATCCTTGTTTTTTTACTTCAAAGGCATACTTGGCGAGAATAAGATGACGGACATGGAGGCTAATTGTCCCTTCCCCATTTGACAAAGCAAACCACTCGTATGGGGCAACATTTCTTTCTTCATAGTCTTCTACTAGGCACTTGAGGTCATATAGTTTTCCTAGCGTTACGTATTCGGCGTAGCCTTCCCAACGCCACATGGGATATCCGCCCAGGGGATTGGCATCCCAGAGGCCATGATATTTGAACTGAAGATTATGTACTAGACCATGAGTGAGAAACTGACTGTATTTGAGTTCGCGATCCCATAGATAGAACCGATCATAAGCCTGTACATCTTTTCCTAGAAAGACCACTTTATTACTAAAAGCAGTAAACACATCCTCTCCTAACAGCTTCCGCACCAGACCAGGATAAGATGAGCCATCATTTAAGCAGAGATGCGATTTCCAAATCGGGCCAGCAATTTCTGATCGCTGGACTGTTTCCAGACTCTGGTCAATCAATTCAAATAGATCGGTACGAAGCGGGCCTTGGTGATGGATGGTGATGTTTTGGTACACTGTCTTGTTTGCATATAGCAGAGAGGGATTCAATAGAAAAGTGATCAGCAATACCACTAGGAATAAAACGGTACCGGCCAATTTCAACAGCAGTTTTTTGATGCGCATAGGAGAGCTTTGGTTTTCTTCAAGTTACAATTTTTGCAGGATATCGACCAAATGCAACTTTGCACAAAAAACGCGATGCACAGATCAATTTACAATTCCGTTACATCCTTTTACACAGTTTATAGAGCCCAGGGCTACAAAAAGACTAATTTGCTTTCATTCCTAAACAGACTTATGCTTCGTCGTATGAAATCTATCAGAATAGGCGTATACCTGGCCTTCCCGATTCACATCTTGATTCCTTTCTTGTTATTCCTAACCGCTTGCCAAGGACAAGAAAGAGTAGATCCCCCCAGCGTACAAGTAGATCCAACAGCACTGCTCCCGCAAGATTTTGATCCTTTCTTTGCGGAGACTCAAACCATCAACAGTACTCTGGGTCCAAATAGCATTACGCGGAATATGATAGAGGATAAAGACGGGAATGTTTGGTTGGCGACTTGGGAAGGAATTCTTCGATATGCGGATAGCACCTTTACCAATTTCACAAATAAGGCGGGCTTGCGGAAATTCCATGCTTTTGCGGTCCTGGAGGCGAGTAATGGGGACCTATGGTTTGGGACCATCGGGGCAGGCGTTTATCGCTACGACGGAGAGACTTTTACCAACTTCACTACGAAGGATGGGATCTTGAACGATAGAGTGGCCCACCTATCAGAGGATAGCTCTGGGAAGATCTGGATTGGATCAGAAGGGGGGATCAGCCGCTATGATGGCGAAAGCTTTACCAACTTCACCATGGAGCAAGGGCTGCCTGCCAATGATGTCAATTCCATTGTAGAGGATAAAAACGGCCTAATCTGGATAGGTACTCGTGGGCAGGCCTGTACTTGGGATGGTAAAAATTTCAAGGTCATCACCAATGATGAAGGAGATTCATTTTCGAACGTTCGCTGTATCATTGAGGACAGCAATGGAAATATCTGGTTGGGTGGCAATGCCGGATTGTGGCGATACGATGGGCAATCCTGGGTTAACTTTACCAAAACCTTTGTCGGATATGTATACGAAGATAGGAAAGGGGACATCTGGACTAGTTCAGGCTTTGGCAACAACTGGGCGATCACTCATTACACGGGAACCTCACTTTCTCTGGAACAGATCAAAGCTACCGAGTTAAGCGTCTATGAAGGAATGTATTTCGGTATTCTTGAGGACAGTCAAGGGCATATGTGGTTTGGCAAGTTGAATGGTATCTACCGCTTTGATGGGGAAAATTTTGAGGATTTTAAGTAGGCTTTTTCGTTTGGTGGAAAACACCAAACGAGGGGGCGAGGAGATGGCTTTTTCGTTTGGTGGACGGCCTATTTCTTGGCCTTTTCGTTTGGTGGGAAACACCAAACGAGGGGCGCAGGGAGGGGCTACTTTTGAAATACCAAAGAGAGGAGGCGGGGCGGCGTTTGCTCCTCCCTTGGCTCATCAAACCACTCCTCCAATTCTATCAAGGAAAAACCGTTTTGTTTTGCCTCCTTGAGAAATGCTGAGATGTGATGGATATAGACTTCCAACTCCTTCACACCCTCCGCTGTATCGTACCGTGCCTTACTCCCCATGTACTGTTTAAAGGGGTGCAATTCACAAATGAAGAAGTGTCCTCCTAATTTGATCTTTTGGTGAGCTTGCTGAAAGACAAAATCAAGATCGGCAATATGTTCCAAGGTAAGACTGCAGGTAGCCAAATCGACTTGCGGGATTTTTGCTGGCCATTGTTTGGTGATATCAGCCTGTAAGAAGTTAGCCCTAGGAGATTGAATTTTTTCTCTGGCCTTCTCCAGCATACCTTCTGAAAAGTCCAATCCAATCACCTCTGCGCCTTGCTCCAGTAGCCAAGCCGTATTTTTCCCTGTTCCACACCCTAACTCCAGCACCTTGGCAAAGGCATACTTGCTTAAGGTCTCTTGCGTAGCTACCCGATCTAAATCCCTAGTCTTGTTTTCGCTGGAGTCATATTGTTCAGCCCATTGATTATAAGAGTCTACGATACTCATCTTTTTGTTCTAAAATTAGCACAATTGATCGGCTCATTTACCGATAAGGTCATCTATATATTGACTAGCTAGTGCCTTTTCACTACTGGACCTTCCGGCTTCATTGGCTTGTAGGAAATGCTGATGAGCCTGCTCCTTGGAAAGTGGCGTATACAATTTCCCCAAGAGAATATGATAAGCAAAGCTCCCTTGAAGTCCCAATTTCTCCGCTTCTTTGATCCCTGACTTATACCCTCTGGCCATGGCTAATGCATAGGTTCTATTAAGCGCAGCAATAGGTGAATACTCTATTTGCAGCAGCTTGTTGTAAAGTTGTAGGATTTGCTCCCACTTGTTGTCTAGCTGTTGTTTGGTAGCATGCCAATAGGCAATGGAAGCCTCCAGATGATACTTGGTCACCACATTTCCCTTGGCACTTTGAATAAGGAAGTGGTTGGCTTTAGTGATCAGTTCATCATCCCAAAGCGCTCTATCTTGCTCATCATATAAAACGGTACTCCCATCTGCTGCGACCCGCGCCTCAAAACGAGAGGCGTGAAAGCACATCAAGGACAACAAGGCATTGACGGGAGGCTGATGGGTTGGGGGGTATTGCAAGAGAAGGTGATTGAGACGCATGGCCTCAAAGCATAGATCTTTCCGCAATTGATTTTCCTCTAGTTGTGAGTAGTAACCCTCGTTGAAGACTAGATATAAAATGTGTAACACATTCGCTAAGCGTTGCTCCAGAACTGCAGGCTTAGGCAGCTCCAAAGTAATGCCTTGCTTTCTTAGCTTTTCCTTGGCTCGATAGAGCCTTTTATTGATCACCGACTTACTGGTGAGAAAAGCAGTAGCAATTTCATCAATACCAAAGCCACAAAGTACACGCAAGGCTAGTCCGATTTGAGCCTCTTCCGGTATATCAGGGTGGCAAATGGCAAACATCATGCGGAGTTGACTATCCGTAATATTATCATTGGACCAATCCAACTCAATTTCTTCGCCTTTCTCTGTATCTAACTGTAGGTTGGGAACGATTTTTTGTGAGAAATGCTGGTGTCGCCTCAAAAAGTCTCTGGCTTTATTCTTGGCCACACTGTACAGCCATGCGGTGGGGTTCTCAGGAGCTCCTTTTTCCTTCCAGCTTTCGTTTGCCGCTAAGAAAGTATCACTCACGATATCCTCCGCCCATTCGACATGAGCCAGACCAAAGGCCTTGGTCAAGACCGCAATCATTTTACTGCTTTCCGTTCGAAACAGATGAGGAATGAGATCAGAGTTGTGCACGCGCTTTGGGTTTACAGACGATGGGTTTCAGCATTTTGAAAATGCTGAAACCTATTTCACTATACTAATTCAGGGGCATGATGTTACGAACCTCCACGTTTCCTCCGTACTGCAGAACTGGGCAGCCCTCAGCCATCTGAAGCGCCTCCTCTATTGAACTGGCCTTCACAATAATATTGCCTCCAATTATCTCTTTTATCTCGGCATAAGGTCCATCCGTAACGTCCTTGTTGGCTTGTAAGGTTTTACCTTCATACCCCAATCGATTCGTACTTACAAACTTCCCTTGGGCAGCAATTCCTCCAATCCAATCTTGCCACTGCTTGATGCTTTCTTGGATTTCTTCTGGGGTAGGTTGCTGTTCTGGATTCGGGGTGTGACGGAAGATCATCATAAACTCACTCATGTCTTTTGTTTTTTGTGGGTCTCATTACGATTTTTAGGAGAGTCCCTGGGTTTAAAAATCAATTTACACCCTAGTATCGAATGGCCCAAGGAAAATAGGACAGGAGTGAGGAAAAAAAATTAAAATATCTGGGAACCAGGATATGTGTGGGTGGAAAACCTACCTGCGGTAGGCAGATACCGACACAAACGCCTAGGAGTAGCCACGTTGTTGGTGAAAACCTGGCAAGCCAGGCAGGTACGCAACAACGGAGTCACAACCTCAGGCTTTAATTGGGTTTTACGTAGAGGAAGAGTAGAATGACCAAAAAGGATGCCCCCGCTACCCAACCCAAAGAGTTATTAGAAAGTGTAGTTTTCATGGTAGGAGGCGGAGGCAATCCACTATCGACTGCGGGGGATATATAAGCACATGCTTGTTCTTTTTGTCCCAGTTTGCAAAATTGATTTGAATGGGGTAGTTCCATCTTTACAAGGTTGCTCACCCTGCGATAGACTTCCGTAAAACTGCCTAATTCCAGCTCATAGCCCGTATAGTCGCCACTATACCCATCTACTTGAAAACTCATATCTGCATCATGTCCCGCCAGGTCAGCACTCAGAAAAGAAAAACCAAGCGACTCCTCTCCTACCCGCAAATCAATGGTTTCATTGAAATAGGCGGTAAAGGTGTCATAGTATTCATTTGGATTGATGACGGCTTGATGCTCCAATTCTGGTAGGATCGTCGTTAACAAATCTACAGCCCCCTTGGGGGTTAAATGGATTTGCAGGATGCCGTCTTTTTTGAAGTGATAGGTGATCTGGCTGGGATCATGAGCAGCGACCTGTCCTGCGAAGACAAAAGAAGTAATCAGAACAAGTGATATTTTTAGGTACTGGATCATTGCTTGAGTTTTTTGGCTTTTACACTTCCGAAGTCTTAAAGACTTCGGAAGTGT
>CAJXPD010000295.1 GCA_913057785.1 uncultured Lewinella sp.
TTACACTTTGATGAGGTGAGCAAAGAACAGGGATATAGCACCTTGGACTTGAAGACCGGAGAACTAAAGGCAATGTTTACTGAGCCTACTAGCCTCTCACGCCGCCCTATCAAGGCCAAAGACACAGATGATATTGTTTTCACCAAAGAGGACTTCATACGCTTCCCGGATCTTCTGCATAGCAAATTGGACTTCAAGGATGTAAAGAGAGTGAGCAACGCCAATCCGCAGCAAACGGAATACCGTTGGGGAACCGTGGAATTGACGGAATGGACTTCTCTTGATGGCCATAAACTACAAGGGCTGCTGGTAAAACCTGATGATTTCGATCCTAGCAAGAAATATCCTTTGATCGTCAACTTCTATGAGCGCAGTAGTGATGGATTGTACCGACACCGCGCCCCCTACCCTCACCGCTCTACGATTAACTACTCCTACTACGTCAACCGTGGCTACATCATCTTCAATCCGGATGTACCTTATCGCATTGGCTATCCAGGAGAAAGCGCTTACAATGCCGTGATTCCCGGCGTGACACAATTGGTTAGCGAAGGCTACATCGATGAAGAGCGCATCGGAGTACAAGGACATAGCTGGGGCGGCTATCAGATCGCTTACTTGCTCACCAAGACCAATATCTTCAAATGTGCTGAATCTGGCGCACCGGTAGTGAACATGATCAGCGCCTACGGTGGAATTCGTTGGGGGTCTGGCTTAAGCCGTATGTTCCAGTACGAGCAAACGCAAAGCCGAATCGGTGGTACGCTATGGGAATACCCACTACGCTATATCGAAAACTCCCCGATCTTCTTCGCGGACAAGATCCAAACACCAGTACTTATCCTGCATAATGACAATGATGGAGCGGTACCCTGGTACCAAGGCATCGAATTCTTCGTGGCGATGCGCCGCCTAGGTAAGCCTGCCTGGATGCTCAATTACAACAACGAGCCTCACTGGCCGCTCAAGCGCCCGAATCGCCTAGATTTTAATTTGCGAATGCAGCAGTTCTTCGATTATTACCTGCAGGACCAGCCGAAGCCGGTATGGATGGAAGAGGGTGTTCCAGCGGTTAAGAAGGGGATTGAATACGGGGTGGAGTATGTAGGGGACAAGAAAGAGGACTAGACTTATAGCCAGGTGCAGAAGTTAGCAGTCAGAGCGCTTTGACTGGTTTCTGAATTCTGTCCTAAAGCTGTGACATTAGGTAGTGAGATTTATAGCGAAGTGCGAAGTTGGAATTCCGGCTTCGCACTTCGCATTTCCAAACAATAGTCACTTTTCGTACACTAGTTACATTACACAATTGAGGGTTGATATCCATTCACCTAAAATTGTATGATGAAGCTATTACTAAACTATTGGAGAAAAGTCATTATCCTGGCTGTTGTATGCCTAGCTATCGCTAGCTGTGCTAGAAACCCTGCTAATCAATTGGCCCGAGAGCTGTACCCAAAATTTGGCCACCTCAGCGCACCAGAACATAACTTTGAACAGCTGTGGCACCTCTTCGATCAGCACTATGCTTTTTTCGAATTAAAGGGAGTGAATTGGGACAGCGTTTACCAGCAATATAGACCGTTGATAACAGCCAATACCAGTGAGGATAGCTTGTTGCATCATTTTGCTGCTATGCTAAATCCCCTGAGAGACGGGCATGTCCGATTAACTCGGGCCGATACCAACGTAATATCCTTGGAAAGAAGACCTTGCCACTTTGCACGGGAGTTTCGTGATCGCTTGAGAGATTTTCAGGAGAATACTTTCGCGCTTTTATCACAAAATGGCTTTGCAGAGATACAGCATCAGATCCCTATCCCGGGCTATGTAGAATTAGGTTTTGATCATTTGTATTCCTATACCCAATCCTCAAAGCTTGGCTACTTAAGAATTGTTGATTGCCGAAATGCCTTAGCAGCCTTCGACCGGATAATCAACGAACTAAGTGGTACGAAGGGATTAATCATTGATTTACGCTATAATTTGGGAGGGGAAGTTGGGAAAGAGATGGCAGCACGCTTTTTGTCCGCTTCAAAGGTGTACGGTTACCTGAAGACTAAGCAACCCAAAGGTTTTACAGAACCGATTCCATTAGAACAAAAACCGTCCGGGACGCAGTATACCCCACCAATCGTGATATTAATCAACGATGCTACCTTCAGTGCCGCTGAAGAATTTGTCCTGGTGCTTGCGAAGGAGTCGCATGTAAAGCTGATGGGGAGTGCAACAGGAGGCTATCTCTCTGATGCCTTTACCTACCGATTACCCAACGGAATCGTAGTCTCTTTGTCGAATCAGCAATATTTAGATTTAGATTATCAACTATTAGAGGATCAAGGAATCCAACCAACGCATACGCTCTCTAACTCTCTAAAAGAACTAGAAGCCGGTAAAGACGCTGTCCTTGAACAAGCCATTCAATTATTGAAAAATGGAAGCAATCAATAATAGGTTTTATAACTCGATCTGGAAGGCGGTCCATCCATCTGGTCTTGTACTCAGCGAGAAGGTAAAGCCATGGTTTCGAAGAATCTCTCTTGTCAAAGTGAGGCCAATGCCCTGGCCGTTGGTTTTAGTGCTATAAAAGGGCGAAAAGAGTTGACTACTGATGGCCTCCGGCACGCCCATACCATTGTCTAATATTTCGATGCTTAGCGGATTGGTATTCAAGTGTAGTCGTACTTCTCCTGTAGTTTCAATCGCCTCAATGGCATTCTTGACCAGGTTGATCAATACCTGTTCCATTTGCTGCTGATCCAATGATCGTACCACTGGCCGCTCCGGAAGGTCTAGTTTTAGCTCAATTGCCTTCCCTCCCGTATAGGATTGCATTAGGGTCTTAGTATCAGTAAGGAGTTGGTTTAGGTTTACTTCGCTCTTCTGTGGTATAGGTAGGCGGACCACATCTGCGAAGTTCCGCATAAAGAGATTCAGCTTTTGATTGCGGGTGATCGCCACCTCCAGGGCTTCTTGGTAGTCTTGTCGGTCGCCCTCCTTGAGTTGGTGCTCATAGAAACGCAGGGAATCCAAGATAGAATTGATCGGCCCAATCGAATTGTTGACCTCATGTGCCATCATCCGGATGACTTTTCCATAAGCCTGTTTCTCTATCTCAAGTTTTTCATCCGTCAGTTCTTCAATGGTAATGAAATAATGGGGAAAACCTCGATCGATGAAGTGAGCCTTCTGACACTTGTAGGTTTCCAAACCGTTGATGCTAACCGTTTTGGCTTTATCTTTCGGGAGTTCATTTATAGCTTGAGCGAGGGGCGTGTCCAAGTCTGAAAGCTTCTTTTTCAGGAGTCCTTTCGCTGGAATCTTGAGCAATTGTACCGCCTTAGGATTGCAAGAGGATATCTGCTCTTCAAAATCAAGCACTAGGATTCCAGAAGGTGCCGTCTGGATCAACTTATCCAGAAAGTAATGCTGCTCTGCCTGTGATAAACGTTCCGCTCTCAATTGGTCGATCATTTGATTATACATTCCTATTAATTTGTCCATCTCCAACTGCCCTACCTCCTGGAATTTCACATTGAAGTCCCGATCTCGAATGGCATCTACCCCAGTCATAATCAATCTCAGGGGTTGCACCAGCCCTTTATACAAGCGATACGCCAAGTACAAAGAAAACAAGATGATCACCTCAGAGGCAATGAAGATCAAAGGCTTGTCCTTAAAGGCCAAATAACTCAACACCAGCGGCGGCGTATGGATTAGCGCAATAAATAGTATATACTTGGTCCGCAGTGACAACATCATACAATCCTGTTTTCATCCCTTAGCAATGGGAAATCGGAAGTTCGAATTCGGTAGTGAATTTTGGAGTTTAGAGTACGCTACCATGAATCTTTCATTACCACAACTTTTAGCTCGAAACTGCCTAGTGATCCATGATCCATTTCAGCATTCCACTTCGTACATTATCCACCTAACATTATATATGCTACACTCAACATTACCTCTTCCCCTATACCCCATTATACATTCAACATTATTCACCCAACACTTTCCATTCAACATTACTCATTATTATAAGGAATCTGATACTTCTCCAGCCTCCGGTACAATGCACTTCTTGTAAGGCCCAATGACTTAGCTACCTTTGAAATCCGATTGTTATGGTGGGTCATGGCTTTGAGGATCATCTCCTTTTCCATTTCATCTAAGGTAATACTTCCCACTGCTGGCAAATCAGATTTATCAGCTGTTGGCTGGCTCATCGGGCTTAGATTATTGATAAAATCCTCCGCTGTCAACTCCTCATTCGGACTGATTAGCACCGTTCTTTCAACAAGATTCTTCAGCTGACGAATATTTCCAGGGAAGTCGAAGTTCCTTAACCACTTCAGTGCTTCCTTGGTTACGGTGATTCCCGGACGTTGGTAGATGGTTTTAAGATTATTCACATAGTGATTAACAAGTAAAGGTATATCTCCCGGGCGTTCCCTTAATGCCGGCAAGTAAACTGTAATGAGGTTTATTCTATAAAATAAATCCTCCCGGAACTGCCCACTACGTACCATCTCAGCCAAATTCCTATTCGTGGCACTAATAACTCGGATGTCAACCGATTGCGTTCGACTACTCCCCAATACTTCAAAGGTCCGATCCTGCAAAACTCGGAGTAACTTCACTTGACTAGCCAGCTCCAATTCCCCTAGCTCATCCAAAAAAATAGTCCCCTTATGAGCGGTTTCAAATCGCCCCTTGCGATCATAACGTGCATCAGTAAATGCCCCTCGCTTATGCCCAAACATTTCGCTTTCGAACAGCGAGGCAGAAATCCCTCCTAGGTTCACCTTGACAAATGAACCACCTTGTCGATGGCTATTTTGGTGAATCGCTTCCGCAATAAGTTCTTTACCCGTTCCACTCTCTCCTAGGACCAGCACGGAAGCATCTGTAGATGCCACCCGGCCAATAGTGGATAAAACTTGGAGGAATTTCGGGTCCTCCCCGATGATGTGAGAGAAATCGTATTGTTCATCTAGTTTGCGACGACTTAAGGACTGAACCTCTCCCTCAGGAACGGCCAGAGCGGTCCTAATGGCCTGTAATAAGACCTCATTAGTCCAGGGTTTGCTGAGGAAGTCTTTGGCCCCCGCCTTCATCCCTTGAATGGCCAGTTCCAAGGTGGCCCAACCCGTGATCAAAATCACCGGAACTTGAGGCACAACTTTTCGAATCTCGGAGAGCAATGCCAAACCTTCTTCCCCCGTTGTCTCCACGGTATAATTCATATCTAGGAGGATGAGCTCCGGCACTTCTTCAGACAAGCGCTGCATCGCTTCTTTGGGGGAGGAAGCTGTCTTCGTCTCCCATCCCTGCTGCTTAAGTAACAGCTGAAGAGAAACCTGGACCGCCTTATCATCATCAATAATGAGAATCATGTGCGTTAAATCTAAGGATTTTTCGGCTTTCAAAAATTGAAAACGACCTACTCTTCGTGCAAAGCAATAGCCGGATGCAATTGCGCCGCCTGTCTGCTGGGGAAAAAAGCACAGAACGCTACCAACAAATAGATGACTATAGCCGCCGCTGCATTGGCCGCTAAGTACACCCAACTTGGCATCCCCAACACCCCTAACAAGGGGAATTGGATGGCAAAGAAAGTGCCTAGAAAAATGGCCAGCGTTGACAGCACCAATACCTCTCCGATAAATTGGCGCCCAATATTACCTTGGGTAGCACCTATCGCCCGACGTACGCCGATCTCCGCTTTTCTAATGTTGATATTCTGCCACAATACACCAAACAAACCTAAGGCTACATTGAAGATGAGGAATCCACTAATTACGAGAAATATCAGCATCGGGAGCCATACTTGTAGTAGCTTGCTTTTTCGGTTGTCATCTACATAAATTACTCTTGCAGTAAGACCTTTGGCAATGCGCGTCAAATCCTTCAGGAGTTTCTCCTCAAAATTAGCCCCTGTCCCGGGTCTGATTCGGAGTAAGATTGAGGAAAACACATGCCCTTCTTCCGGACTTAAAAACATCTGAGCCGTCGAATTCGAGAATTCTCCTTCGTATTTATAGTTGTCAAATACACCTACTACTCTACCCGGATCCTCTCCATAGGCCTGAAATTCTTTTCCTAAAACCGGTTCATCCCCAAAAAGTTCGTCTTTCAAAATTTCATTAATGAGCACTGGTCGCACACCAGCTGCCATATCTGCTTCCGTAAACCACTTCCCTTCCGTGAGGCTTATTTCATACAAGTCCTGGTAGTTCTCATCCACTATAAAAGTGTGAGAACTGGCTCTCTTTTCACCATAGCCTGCTGAATTGATATGCATAGAGCTACCATAGGGCGTGTTCCTATTGGTAAAGCTAAACTTCTCAATCTCTGGATAGTTCTTCAGTTGTTCCTGAAAGAGTTGTTGTGCAGCTAATTGCTCTTCCTCGTTTAAAGCGTTCCAGGATAAGTCCAATTGCCACACATTCTTGTAATTGAATCCCAAAGGTTCGCGATAGCGCGACATATTATAAATGATGAACGTGAGTACTGCAAACAATACCAGGAAAGAGAAAAACAACTCAAACAACAAACCGGCATTTTTGCGCTTTTGATTCCAGATTAGTTTAAACAAATGCTTGATCATGATTCTCCTCCTTTTATAGCGTTTACAATTCTCATTTTAGACATACGGCGAGCGGGCAGCACACCAGACAATAAACCAAAAATCAGTACAAAGGATAGCCCTGCTAAAAACACAATAAAGTTTACTTTAAACTGTGCATTAGGTATCCAGCCACTCCCATTCAAGATCTGAATGACGATGAAAGCTAGTGCTAGTCCTATTACTCCTCCAAGCAGGGTAAGCAAGATATTTTCTACCAAGAATTGAATGGTTAAGCTGTGAGCAGTAGCACCAAAGGCCTTACGTACACCAATTTCGGAGGCCCGCTCCATAATTCGACTAGTATTGAGGTTGATTAGATTCACAGCAGGCAACAACATGAATAGAAACATACCTCCAATCAAGATCCCCAAAAACATTCCTACCGGATTGCGGTCCGAGGCGGTCATTTCGGAGGCAATATGTTCCAGAAGGGTCTTTGCCTCTACTTCCAATAGTTGCAAATACTCATCCTCCGGAATATCAATACGACTGACCATATCATTGAATTCGGCCTTCAAAGCTGGAAAATCAGATCGAGAATGTGCCAGAATGCTCGCTTCAAACCCACCTAAAAAGCCGACCCTCCGGTAATCCCAAGGTACCGTGCTATAAGGCAAATACAGATCAGCTGCCGTAGACCCTCTAAAGAAGGGCACATTCTTCACTACCCCCATAACACGATAGCTTACTCCATTCAGAATAATCGTTTTCCCAACGACCTGTTCACCTAAACCAAAGTATTGATCCCTGGTATTTTCAGAGATAACCGCTACAAAGGCATTATTATCCAATTCAGTACTACCAAAAGGTTTGCCTTCCAAGAAATCAAAGTCAAAAACTTGCCAATAGTTCTCACAAGTATAACGTAAATCCAAGGCTAGCTTCTTATCTCCGACGAAGGCCGTAGCAGAGTTGCCATTCGAATTAATGGCCACTAATTCTGGTGTTTTCATCTTTTTCACGTAGTGATCCAGAAAGTGAAAACTCGCTGCACTTCTTGACATGCTACTTCGATCTTCATCTCGCATCGTCACTTCATTTACCACCAGGGTTCTCCGCCCCTTCTCCTCTGGATATTTAGGATTCAATAGATCCTCTAGCATCGTGGCTACGATCAGCAATACCGCTAGCGTGAAACTGATTCCGAACAAGCTCACGAAGGTGAAAAACTTATTCCGCCCTAACACCTTCCAAGCTATTTTTAGATAATTCTTTAACATGATTCTTTTTTTTCAGGGAGCTGACTTTGGTGGGTTGAAAGTTGAGTGTTTACGGTTTAAAGAAGCTTATCTCTGATATCGTATCCCCTAATCCCATATCACTAAACTTTAAACCTTTAAACCTTTAAACCTTCAATCCTAAACTCCCCCATTATCCAATTCCCACTATTCAATCTTCATTCAACACTATCCATTAAACATTTAACATTGTCCCTACACCACTTGGCTTCCATCAAACAGTCGCAACAAACGGTGGGTCTTCTGGGCCATGGTTTCATCATGCGTTACCATCACAATCGTCGTTTCTTCCTTTTCATTTAGGCCTAATAGTATGTCCATGACCTCATTGCCCATCACACTATCCAAATTACCCGTTGGTTCATCCGCCAAAATGATCTTCGGATTCCCAACAATGGCACGAGCAATGGCTACCCTTTGGCGCTGTCCACCGGAGAGTTGGTTAGGGAAGTGAGAAAGGCGGTTACTCAAGCCGACTTTGGCTAGGGCTTCAGTGGCCAATCTACGGCGCTCGCTACCAGAAATCTTACGATACAAAAGAGGCAGTTCGACATTATCCACAACGGGAAGGTCATTGATCAAATGGTAGCTCTGGAAGATAAACCCTAGCGTTTGGTTGCGGAATTTAGCAAGCTGCTTATCGGTATACCCCTTGAATTGCGTACCATTAATCTCTACCGCTCCTTCGCTGGGTTCATCCAATAACCCCATGATGTTTAGTAGCGTACTTTTGCCGCAACCGGATGGCCCCATAATAGAGAGGAACTCTCCTTTAGCTACTTCCAAATTAATGTTATTCAGGGCTAGGGTTTCGATAGTTTTAGTCCGATAGACCTTTTCAATATTGGCTAAGCTTATCATGATTAGTATTTAATTTTTTGTTGTTTTTCAAAATCGTATAAGGTCAGCACACGCAGGTAATAATGCGTTTGCCAGAAATCCCATAAAGATCGAATATAGTCTCGTTTGGCTTGAACGTTTTCTTGCAGGGCAATACTCAGATCCGTAATGCTGAGGTCTCCCAAGATAAAGCGATCCTGGGCAATCTTGTAGCGCGCAGCAGCCACTTCGTCCGCCTCTTTGGTCAGCTCTAGCTGTTGCTGAAACATCCCCAGCAGCGCGACTTGTGTTTGGACTTCTTGCTCTAAATTGACCCGATCCTGCTCTACTTCAAAAATGGTTAGCTTTTGTTGCGCATTGGCCGTCTCCAAGCGAGACTTAGCTCTTCCCCAATCAATAATAGGAATATTAAATTGTAGGAAGACACTCTCCTTGTCTTGTGCTTCTGTATACACTTGCCCCAACTGGGCTCCACTCCCGGAGAGTCCAAATGCCCCAACCAGGGAAGCTGTAAAACCACGTCGCCCTTTGGCTTCGGCTACCGCAGCCTTCGCCTCTAGCTCACGCCGCAGGAAGCCAATGGCATCCGGTCGGTTTACCATGGTCTCTTGGATAGCGCGATCTGGGTTCACTATTACGTTGGGGATCAATTCGGGGAGTTCCAATAGTAGATCGGCAGAAATAGGCTTGCCTACGTAGGCGCTCATCTGCTGCCTAGCTTGAGCCAGATCTTGTTGCGCCGATGCCAAGGATTTCTTCGCCTTAAGCGTTTCCAAACGAAGTTGAAGGACATCGTTTCGAGAAGCTTTTCCTAGCTTTTCTCGCTCTAGGGTAATTTGATACACGGTGTCGGTATTCACCAAGTTGGTCTGGGCGATTTGAAAATTGGTCTGCGCGATCAACAGGTTAAAGAAGAAGTCCACCGTATTCTGGGCAATTTCTTCCATATTCCCAATGAATTCCTGCTGCGATTCTCGAAAACGTAAAGGTTCAATTTTTCGATCCCACTTCAATTCATTGTAGGCAAAGAGGGGTTGACTGATGCCCAACTCTATGGGTGATCCGTTGTAAAAGACAGCACCGTCCTTAAAGTTGTCAAAACGCTGCAAACTAGTCCCCAAAAATACTGTACCTCCTGTGCTGGCGATCGGTTGGCTCATCGAGAGCCCCAGGTTAACGTTGTTGTTGGAAACCGAAATAAAACGAACGGTTCCATCCTGCTGCGTAACCTCTTGAAAAGAACGAGTAAAACCAGGCAGGGTACCATTCAATTGAATCTGAGGCTTGTAATTAGCCTGAAAAGAGCGGTACTCCCAGTAGCGAGTGGTCTGTATCGTGGCAGCGCGGCGAGCAGAGATGGACGCGTCTTGCGCCCAGTCAATCACTGCATCTAAGTTCAGTCGGGTGATTTCTTCCGTAGATTGAGAGCTGCCGGACATCCAAGGTAAGGTCAAGAGTATGGCTATCAGGCACTTGGCTATGCATTTAGAAGACAGATGACAGATGACAGACTGCCTAGGGGTCAACACGCTTATCCCCGATTTCTGTACTCTGGCTTCTGACATCTGTCTTCTGTCTTCTGACTTCCGACCACTGACATCTGCCTTCTGACCTCCGATTTGTGACCTCTGAATTATTACACTTCTTTTCATCATAATTACTTAATCTTGATCGTCTCCAAATGCTCAAAACGGCTCATATCGCTAATGATCACCTCTTCTCCAGCAGCAATCCCACTTAAGATCTCCACATGATCAAAGCTGGTCATTCCTACCTGAATATCTCTCCTCTCGGCCATCTCCCCATTCCTAACAAAGACCTTCTGCCTCGCCAAGTCTTTGAAGGCAGGTCCGTTCTGTACTCTGACAATGTTATTCTTACTTGCTGTAACTACGAAGACCTCCACGCGTTGGTTAGGGCGAAGCATGGGGTGAGCGCTGTTCTCTAACTGGATATCGAAGGTGATCACATTGTTTTCAATAGTAGGTCGGATGTTAGTGATACTACCAATGATCTGATCTTCATCGGTCAACCGTACGATCACCTGCATCCCTACCCGCAGGCGCTCCGCGTACAGATCAGAGCAAGTCGCCAACACTCGGTAGGACTGCAGATCTGCAATTCGCGCCAAAGACTCCCCTTCCGTCACTGTAGAACCGATGTTATCGTTCACCCAAGTCAATACCCCTTTTCTTTGAGATACGATGTCGGCTCTTTTCAGCTTTTCTTCCATTTCCCGAATGGCGTTAGCCTGAATATTCGATTGGATTTCCAGTTCCTTTAGATCCGTCACCGTTGATTTCTCTTGGATGCGTAGATCATTTTCCAATTGTTGCTTTTCCAACTTAGCAATTTTGAGGTCTAAGGCCGCCTTATCAATCCCCTCCTGCGTTCCTCCCCCAATCGACTCCAATCGAATCGCATTATCCAATTCAGCTTGCAGTTGACTAATGCGCAATGCCTTGATAGAATCCGTAATTCTAAGATCAAAAAGGGTCTTATCTAGCTGAAATCCCATTTTGGTCATGCTATTGCGTTTCAACTCTAGCTCTTGCTTCAATTTCTCATACTCCAGCTCGCTGAAAGATTTATCCAGTGCCAGAATGGGTGTACCCGGCTCTATTGTGGTCCCAACAGAAGCCAGCACCTCCTGCACCTCCGCCCGGATCGGAGCCGTTATCACCTGCTCAAAAGCCGGGATCACTTCTCCAGAGGCATTCAAGGTGTTGTCCATTCGGCCGATCTCCGCCATCGCTGTTCGTAGTCGATTGGCTTCTACATTCGTACGTAAGAGACTGCGCAGTCCGAATAAGGATCCGATGATTAGCAACACCATCACCACAATCCAGCCGCGCCGCTTCCAATCTTCTTTCTTAATTACCGTAGGGTCTATTTCTCTATCCATTTCTAATTTGTTCGGTTTTGCTACTATACTATTCAAGCGGCGTGCCAAACGATAAACAAATGAATATCAAATAGTTAAAACGTCTCACTTAGAAAAAGGGCGTTTGATTCCGGACGGAATGTTCGAAAGCGGACAAGAAAAACCCTAGCGCTTTACATAGTTCTAAAAAAATTGATTTTTTCTGCTCTCTAAACCCTAGCACAATGTTTCTTACCTTCAGGAGAACGCAAATCTCTGATATGAACATCATAAAACCTCCTCACCCTTTGGAAGTGAACCAAGTCAGCATCTTTCTGGCGGGTAGTATTGAATTAGATAAGGCGGAATTGTGGCAGGACCGTGTTTGTGAGGCGCTAGCTGATCTTTCCGTCACCATTTTAAACCCGAGGCGTGACAGCTGGGATGCCTCCTGGCCTCAGGAGATCTCTTTTGCTCCATTTCGAGAGCAAGTGGAATGGGAATTAGAAGCCTTAGAGCTGACCGATATGATCCTAATGTACTTTGACCCAGCCACTAAATCTCCCATCAGCCTATTAGAATTAGGCTTGTATGCCAGGTCTAAGAAAATGGTGGTATGCTGTCCAAAAGGGTTCTGGCGGAAAGGAAATGTGGATATTGTGTGTGTCCGGTATGGGATTGAGCAGGTAGAACGATTGGAGGATTTGATTGATTGGGTAAAAGGGCAACTGTCCTAGCAGAGTGCTACACCTTCTCCCACTCCGCCTTCGTTAAGCCCAACACCATCACATCGATAATCTCACCGCTGGTCTTCTTGAAGTCGGCGCGGAGATCTCCCTCGCGGCGGAAGCCACATTTACGAGCGAGGCGCTGGGAGGCGTAATTGTCCATGGCGGTGCGTAGACTGATCTTTTCGAGCTTTAGTTGCGTGAAGGCAAATCTGATGATGACCGAAAGGACCTCGGTCATGATGCCTTTGCTGCTGAAATCGCGATCGATGAAAAAGCCCACTTCTGATTTAGGAATATGCCAATCAATTCGGAATAGGCGGATAAAACCAATCAGTTTCGCGGAGTCATTGTCCCAGACACCAAAGCAGTATTCCTCCTGTAGTAACCATTTGGCAAAACGTACGCGAACGTACCATTCTGATTTTTCTTTGGAGCTGTTTTCATTCAAGGTGGAAGGGAAAGCATCTTCCAGGTAGACGCGATTATCTTGCAATAAATCGTACAGTTGTTCGCCATCATTTTCACGAAATCGACGCACAACGACGCGTTTAGTCAGTAAAGCGGTGTCTACAGATAGAAGATGTAATTGCATTCTACAAAGCTACGTAAGAAGTATGAAATCCACTAGCCCTTTTTGTGAACCTCTTGGCATAAGCGGAATTATTTTACCATAAAATGAGTTTTCATTACCGCTTCCACAACTATTTATTAACAATCATTCTCTTTCAATCTACGTGCTTATGTCTTTCTAAGCCAGACAGGTAGCCTTTTAGGCAGAAGAATATCAATCAAGCGGAATAAGGCTTTCCATTAAAAGGATGACTCAAAAACACAAAAATTGTCAGAGAACCCTTACTTTGTAGTAATTTAGATCTAATGTTTTTCAATTCATCTCTTAAGGGTAGAACCAAACGACGGGTAGGCCAGATTATCTGGATTACGCTCTTCTGGACATTGGCGGGTGCCTTGGACGCACTCAATACTCAGTCCTTGGCCATGAGCCAGTACATGAATCCTACAGAGGTGTATGATTTCAACAGCTCCTTCTGGGTGAGTGTAATCTCTGCGGCAGTAACCGCTATCCTATCCGGAGCTATCTTGCTCTTTTACTTACGTGATCTTTTTCTGACCAAATCTTTTGGAGCAGCACTTGTCTTTAACAGTATTGTTATCTCTGCCCTTAACTTTCTTTTTAGCGCCATCTTTTATGACCTATTTTTGAGCGCCAAATTGCAGGTTTCTCCTCTGGCTTCCAATGTGATACAGGAGACGCAGAGCATCTTGCGGAGTGGTTTTTTCGGTAGAAATCTGATCTTTTGGACATTGATTACTTTCCTGACCATCGTATTCTTGCACGTCAATGACAAGTACGGGCCGGGCGTGCTGGGCAAGTTGCTAACAGGGCGTTACCATAATCCCTTAGAAGAGGACAGAATATTCTTGTTTGCTGACATCAATCATTCCACGGCTATTGCGGAGCGACTGGGGCATATTCGGTTCTTCAATCTTTTGAATGATTTCTTTCGTGATATCACGAACTCCATTATTGACACCGGAGGAGAGATCTATCAATATGTAGGGGATGAAATTGTTATTTCCTGGCCGATGAAGAAAGGGGTTCATCATGCCAATTGCATCAGATGCTTTTACTTTATGCAAGAGGCTATCCAGAAGAAGGCTCCGAAGTACATGGAGAAATATGGAGAGGTTCCTTATTTCAAAGCTGGCCTGCATGCAGGACCTGTAACCTCAGGAGAAATTGGGGTAATCAAAAAAGATATTGTTTATTCCGGAGATGTGCTGAATACAACCGCTCGCATCATTAATCTTTGCCATCAATACGACACGCGAATCCTACTTTCCAAATACTTGCTGGATAAACTCAATCTTCCTCCACATGATCTTGCCCCAGAACGAATGGGGATTTTTGAACTTAAAGGCAAACGTCAGAAAGTGGAGATCTATACGCTTACCAGTGAAGATATCCAGAAGGATCATAGACCGGTGATCACAAGCACTTGATTGTAAGGGATAATGCTTAATTTTTAATGTTGAATAGGTCATTGATAATTGGGCGTGATGTTGGAGGTTATCTATAGATTGTTCATTCTCAACTATCCCCTAACATTCTCCATTCAACATTCAACATTCAACATTCAACATTC
>CAJXPD010000296.1 GCA_913057785.1 uncultured Lewinella sp.
CCTCGCACAATCATGAAAATTTAAACATACTCTAAATAAGTGATCCAATTATGACCGTTACGCCCACATACAATCCAGTGGCTTCTCTACTTGCCAATTATGATAAAGTAAGAGCATGGAGCCTTAAGATTTGTGAGCCCTTACATGCAGAAGATTATGTTGTGCAACCCGTGATGGATGTGAGTCCACCCAAATGGCATTTGGGGCATACGACCTGGTTTTTTGAAAATTTCATTTTGGTAGAGCACTTGGAAGGCTATCAACCTTTTAATCTCAAACTAAACTATTTTTTCAATAGCTACTACGAGAGTCAGGGCCCTAGAATCCTGCGTAGTAACAGGGGAAATATGACACGCCCTACGCTTGACACTGTACTTGCTTATCGGGCGCATGTTGACCAACACATGGCCAAGTGGTTAGAAAAATACAGTGGGCAGTCCCTACCAACGGAATTGGCTAATCTCGTTGAAATTGGTTTGCAACACGAACAGCAACATCAAGAATTACTGGTCACAGATATAAAGTACATTTTGGGGAATAACCCCTTATTTCCTACCTACAAATCGCAGAAAGAAGAAACGCAAGTAGCCTCAACGATTAGTGCCGCAGCTTTTACCAAAGTAGAAGAAGGGATATATGAAGTGGGATTTGAAGGGGAAGGCTTTTGCTGGGACAATGAATTGAGCAGACACAAAGTTTACCTTCACTCCTATGAGATACAGAATCGTTTAGTGACCAATGGAGAATACATAGCATTCATTGAGGCCGGAGGTTATGAGCAATTCGAACATTGGTTATCAGAAGGTTGGGAATGGGCTAAAAGTTTGAGTTTCAAAGCTCCCCTACACTGGTTCAAAGAAGAAGGTGAATGGTATCATTTCACCATGAATGGATTACAACAGATTGATCCAAGTTTGCCGGTTACACACGTTAGTTATTTTGAAGCGGATGCCTACGCTCGTTGGAAAGGTCTTCGCTTGCCAACCGAATTCGAATGGGAAGTAGCCTGTCAGCACCGATACAAGGAAATTCCAGCAGAGGGCAATTTCCTAGAAGAGGGACATTTTCATCCTATTGCTCAGCAAAGTGAGCAAGATTATCAGATGCTTGGTAATGTCTGGGAATGGACAGCCAGTGCCTACCTACCCTACCCGAATTATCCTAGGCTGAAGGGAGCTTTAGGCGAATACAACGGAAAATTCATGGTCAACCAGATGGTGCTACGAGGCGGCTCCTGTGCTACTCCTCGCTCGCATATCCGTCCCACATACCGGAATTTTTTCCAAACGGATAAACGATGGCAATTTACGGGCATACGCCTGGCCAAATAAAGCGAAGCTTGGCGGGCGTGGTTTTCTTGCCTTAACAAGGAAATCACGGTCCCCAAAGTTGATTCGGCTTTTCAGACTGATTTCTAGACAAAGCCTAATCCTTTTAGCAAAAAAGATGTTTTATTGACATCTGTTCATGGTCCAACTCTGATCAAAAGACAGCTCCAGCTTTACTTTCTTAAACCGTTTGTATCTAATACTAAAACAATGACTATCACTACGTCCCTAGCTGGGAGTAAAAAAGCTTTTGCATTAAGCGTACTGGAAGGATTGCGGAGTGTTCCCAAACAAATTTCCTCTAAATATTTCTACGATGAGCATGGCGATCGTCTTTTTCAACAGATCATGCGCATGCCCAGTTACTATCTGACAGATTCCGAATACGAAATCTTTGATCATCAGAAAGGATCCATTCTTCGACACTTGGGAAACCACCCTTTCGATTTGATCGAGTTAGGTGCTGGGGATGGATTGAAAACGAAAGTACTACTTCGCCACCTGCTTGAAAACGGTATTTCCTTTAAGTATCGACCTGTGGATATCTCTTCCTCTGTCCTTGATACCTTACAAGGTTCACTGGAAGAAGAGTTACCCGATTTAGAGGTAGCCCCTTTACATGGAGAGTATTTTCAGGTGCTGGAAGACCTACAACAGCTTGGCGATCATCAGAAAAAGGTGATCTTCTTTTTGGGCGCAAACATCGGAAATCTGACCAGGGAAGAATCGCTAGCATTTCTTAGTCAGCTCAATGAATTATTGGCTCCCGGTGATATGCTTTTATTAGGGGTAGATTTAAAGAAAGATCCAGCAGTAATTCTTGAAGCTTATAATGACTCGGAAGGAATTACCGCGGCCTTTAACCTCAACCTCCTCCATCGAATCAATCGGGAGTTAGATGGTAATTTTGATGTGGACCAATTTAAACATTGGGAAACCTATAATCCGCTGACCGGAGAGACAAAGAGCTATATCGTTAGCAAAGTGCAGCAAGAAGTCGAGATCGGAGCCATTTCCAGCCTTATCCATTTCGATGCTTGGGAAGCCATAGAAGTAGAATTGTCGCAAAAATACAGTGTGGAAGAAGTGGAGCAGTTAGCCAAAAGTTCGGGTTTCCGATTGGTGAAGAACTTCTTCGACTCCAAAAGATATTTCATTGATAGTTTGTGGATAAAATCCTAGGGAACTATTCACTAAGCATTACTTTCACAGATCATCCCGAATTTCTAATTGGAAGTTCGGGATGATCAAAAGGCCTGCTAGGCTTGATTCTCACTTCTCCGCTGGCGTCTCCATAGCCACCAACAGAACAAACCATTAAATAGAATACCTAGCCATCCCACTTCGGGTCCGTAGATCCAGGTATTCTCAGCTCCTAATGCCCCGGGCTGTGTACCCGTACCAAATAACTCATAAGCTAGTGGATTCCAGACTGCATGCGCTAAAGTCGGGACAAGAATTGAGCCCGATCGCCAACGCATCAACCCCCAGATCAAGCCCAGTAGCATCACATTCACTAAATAGATTGGGATCTGCCAAAATGGTAAACCGTAATCCGTTCCGGAGGTTACAGCAGAAATATGCCATATGACAAAAAAGATACTGGTAGTGATCAGTGTGGTTTTTTGATTGCCTTTTCCGCCATCTACTGCGGCCCAAAGCCAACCTCGGAAGAAACCTTCTTCTGTGATCAGTGTCATCAACCAACCTGCGGCTATATAGATCACAATGTTTCTACTCATTTTGGGCCAATCCACTGACCCTTCCAAAAAACCAGGCTGGAAGCATGCAAATACAGCACAGGCCGTCAGTGCCAATAAGGGATGAAGTAGGGCTTCGCCATAGTGCTTTAGACTCCCCCATTTTAAGCCTAATTCGGATCGAGTTTGACGTCCAATTAACCAAAACACGATGGTCAACGCAAAAAGAGGAAGAGCACTAAAATCAAAATAACCATTGAAATCCATGTAGGTAGTGATGGCAACTGCCAACAACATGGCCAGGAAAGGAAGTTGTGTTCTTTTCATATGTCAGATTGTTTTGTTCAGTTCCTGTAATGGACGCCTTTTTTTCGCATTGGGTTACAGTAAATGACAGGAGCCCCCTCATCTAACTATAAATCTATAGCTAGATCTGGCCCTAAATTCGCCCAGACCTGCTAACTTGCAGGTTTAGAATCATTTCGAGGAAAATTAGCGGGTATGAAGTCCTTAAAATTGAGTTTGGTACAGAAGATCATGGCCACCACTGACCCTGAGGTGCTGGAAACCATTCGTCAGATTTTGGAAGTTGAGGAGACTTCTCCCCCTTCCATCTCGCCAGAGCTGCCCAAAACAGATCCGCTTGCTCACGCACTAGGTCTTGGGCGTACCGAGAATAGCCTGGACTCGGACGCTGACGATTTACAGCAATCGATCGATGATATTTTTAATCCGAAGGGATAGCTGAACTACACTGCTACTTTAGCCTTAATATGCGGATGAGGATCATAATCAAGTAGGGTAAAGTCCTCATATTGAAAACCAAAAATATCCCTGACCTCTGGATTCATCAGCATGCGCGGTAAGGGGCGAGGTTCTCTGGTCAATTGCAGGCGAGCTTGCTCTTCGTGGTTGGAGTAAAGGTGAACATCTCCAAAGGTGATGATAAAATCTCCGGGCTCTAGATCACATACCTGGGCCATCATCATGTTCAACAAAGCATAGGAAGCAATATTAAAGGGTACGCCTAGAAACACATCAGCAGATCGCTGATACATCTGGCATGACAATTTCCCATCCACCACATAAAATTGGAACAGAGCATGGCAAGGAGTAAGCGCCATCTGATCTAATTCACCAGCATTCCAAGCATTTACGATAATGCGGCGAGAATCTGGGTTGCTTTTGATCAAGTCAACAGCTCTTTCAATTTGATTAACGGAGGTCCCATCAGGTTTTTGCCAAGCCACCCATTGTTTTCCGTAAATCGGTCCGAGATCTCCATTCTCATCTGCCCATTCATTCCAAATCCGCACTCCATTTTCCTGTAAATACTTTACATTAGTGTCCCCTTTAAGGAACCATAGAAGCTCATATATAATGGACTTCAAATGTAACTTCTTGGTGGTGACAAGAGGGAATCCTTCTTGGAGATTAAAACGCATCTGATACCCAAAGATGGAGCGAGTACCAGTACCGGTTCTATCGCTCTTGATGGCACCATTATCTAGAATGTCTTGGAGAAGATTCAAATAGTTTTTCATAGGAAATGCTTACTTGTCGCAATAATACAAAACTTCCCTCAATTCCATTTGTTAAGAAGCCAGTCCTTACGGGAAGTTCAGGGACAAATTTGCAATGCTGATTAAATTAGAAATTGTTGTATGAGTTATAGTAGTCTGCGCGCCTGCGTTAATGACCTAGAGAAACATGGACATTTAGTACGAATAAAGACGGAGCTAGATCCGAATTTAGAAATAGCAGAAGTTCATCGGCGGGTATTTGATGCCAAGGGTCCAGCCTTGCTCTTTGAGCGAGTCAAAGGAAGTCCCTTCCAAGCCGCCTCCAACCTGTATGGCACCTACGAAAGAACGGATTTTATCTTTCGAAAAACGCTAGAGAAAGTCCAAAGAGTAATAGAACTGAAGGCCGATCCTGCTCATTTTTTCAAAAACCCGACACGATACCTGGGAGCACCATTTACCGCCCTGTCTGCTCTACCCATGCGCAGTCGCCTCGGCAGTCCCATTACTTATGGAACCACTACCATCGATCAGCTACCACAAATCAAATCTTGGCCTGATGATGGTGGAGCATTTGTGACCCTGCCTCAAGTCTTCACCCTCCCTCCTTATTCCAAGCAAATCATGCAATCCAACCTGGGCATGTACCGGATTCAGCTATCCGGCAATGACTACGTACCTAACCAGGAAGTAGGGATGCATTATCAGATTCACAGGGGAATTGGTGTCCACCATACGGAATACAATGCCACCGACGAACCCTTCCGTGCCTCGATTTTTGTAGGTGGCCCACCCTCACACGCTTTTGCAGCGATCATGCCATTGCCCGAGGGCTTGTCTGAACTAACCTTTGCCGGTATGCTGGGAGGACGGCGATTTAGGTATACCACACGCAACCAGTTTCACCTCTCTTCCGATGCAGATTTCGTCATCACCGGAGTGATCCGAAAAGGCGAAAAGAAAATGGAAGGCCCGTTTGGAGATCATCTGGGATACTATAGCCTGGCCCATGAATTCCCAGTGATGGAGGTAGAAAATGTATACTACCGAAAAGATCCGATTTGGCATTTTACAGTTGTGGGTAGGCCTCCACAGGAAGATTCAAGCTTTGGTTATTTGATCCATAAAATGGTGAAATTGTTGACGCCTCAGGAATTCCCCGGTATCAAAGAAATCAATGCTGTCGATGCAGCCGGCGTGCATCCCTTACTGCTAGCGATTGGGACGGAACGTTATATGCCTTTCCGTGATCCTAAACCAGAAGAAATTTTAACCCAAGCCAATCGCATTTTGGGAACGGGTCAAACGTCTTTGGCCAAATTCCTCTTTATCGCGGCTTCGAATGATCACCCTGATTTAAACACGCACGATGTACCGGCTTTTTTCCAACACCTTTTAGAAAGAATAGACTGGAAAAGGGATTTGCATTTCCAAACCAACACGACCATTGATACGCTTGACTACTCTGGTTCTGGTTGGAATGCGGGGTCAAAAGTGGTGGTGGCCTGTCATGGCCCGAAACTTAGAGCGCTAGGAAGTGAATTGCCACCAGACCTACAATTGCCAGCTGGATTCAAGGCACCACGGTTTGTACAGCCTGGCATTCTGGCTATTGAAGGGCCGGCATTTGACCCTGGTCAGCCATCGAAAGAAATGAATGAATTGGTCCGACAGCTAGAACGCTATGACTGGACCAAGGTTCCAATGATAGTCATTTGTGATGACAGCCAGTTCTTGACGGAAACGCTGAATAATTTCCTATGGGCCAGCTTTACTAGAGCTAATCCTTCACATGATATATATGGCGTCGGCAGTTCAGTAATCCACAAGCATTGGGGTTGTACAGGACCGCTAGTCATCGACGCTCGGATCAAGCCACATCATGCACCGCCATTAATCACCGACAAAGCCGTCAGCCAGAGGGTCGATCGATTATTTTCCAAAGGAGGGGAATTATATGGAATCCTTTAGGCCAAAGCAACGTAAAGAAAGCTGTATTTTCCCAAGTAAAACTTGCATTATATAGGGCTAAAACATAATTTACCGCCTTGTATTGATCGTATCCCCGAGTTCAATGTTTGCTGAAAAACACTATCCTGACATGATGGTTCCCGAGGAACTCGACGCTTATCTAGCGCGGGGATGGTATCGCATGGGGCAAACAATCTTTACCACTCATTTTCTCTGTTTCAATCATCAATTCTTTTCTGCGGTCTGGATTCGCCTTTCTTTGGAAGGATATCGATTCCGGAAGAGCTTGCGCAAGATCATTCGCAATAACCAATCGGAGTTTCATACCGAGATTCGGAGGGCTTTTATTGACTCAGAGAAGGAACAACTTTACCAAAAGTATAAGGCTTCTTTCCGGGGAGTGTTGGCTCCGAGCCTTAAGGATTCCCTTTTGGATGGGGAGGATTTCAATATCTATGATACGTTTGAGGTCTCCGTTTACAAGGATAACCGGCTGATCGCAGCTAGCTTTTTTGATCAAGGAAGAGACAGCGTAGCCAGCATTATGGGCATTTATGATCCAGACTTTCAAAAGAACAGTTTGGGTTTTTATACTATGCTGATGGAAATCTCCTTTTGCATGGAAAAGGAATTGCCCTACTACTATCCTGGTTACATAGTGCCGGGGTATCCCCGCTTCGACTACAAACTGCGCATTGGGGAAGTGGAGTATTATGATCTCCGGTCATACACTTGGCAGAATTTCGCCAGTCTACATCCACAAGATATTCCGCTGACCAAAATGCGCAATCGCCTTGGGCAATTAGAGCATTTATTGAACAAAGGAGGAGAGTCCTGCAAAATCCAATACTATCCACTATTTGAGGCGAATCTCTTTGGCTTTTGGCGCGCCCAGTACTTCGATTATCCTATAATGCTGAATTGCCTACCAGAGCAATCCAAGCATTACTTCTTACTGTGTGTATTTGATGTCCATGAAGAAGCCTTCATGCTATATCAATGTGCCCCCTTCGAAGATCTACACTTCTACTTCAACGAATCTTATTTGAAGAGTTTTGACCCGGATAACTACTTCACCAACTTAGTTATTATCGACCAGGTATTGGCCAAGGAGAAGAAGATGGAAGACATGGCAGAGAAAATTCGAGAACACCTACGATAAACTTCATAAGCTTCTAGATATTTTAAGCACCTGGTTATCAAGATGTAAAATAGACTGTGGCCAATCTCTTGTCACTTAGCATCATCGAATATAAATTTGAAGAACTTTCTCCAACTTGTCTTGTTTTGCAATGTACCAGCTATCCTAAGAATTTCTGAACAGTAATGTGTTTTGATCGCTATCAAAATATCAAAGACATGAAAACTCGCTTTGCGCTTACTCTGTTTTCCGTTCTATTCCTATGGGCCTGTAACACGTATAAAAACTTGCCTCAAGCAGAAGGCAGCCTTCCTTATAAAGTTGTCAAAATTCCAGCGAGCAAGCAACAACTAGATGGAGACCCCGAAGCAGGATTTGACTTTCTAGTCAATGGAGATTATATCGGCTCCGGTGTCCCCTATGGCTTGTTCAAGCGGCAGATGTTAAAGGAACCAGACACCATCTTGCGCCGAAAGGGGTTGAATGAGAGAGTTCCATATGCGGTAACAGCCTTTAGAGCACCCAACGGCCAAAAGGTAGTCAACGGTAATTGCCTGACCTGCCACGCCAGTCCTTTTCAAGGAGAGATTGTGATCGGTATGGGTAATAGCTTTTCGGATTATCGACGCAACCTGACTACCATGGCAAAACTGATCAACTTTGGGATGAACCTGAAGTACAAAAAGTCAGCCGCAGAGTATCAGGCCTATGAAGACTTTGGCAAGTACTTCAGGGAAATGGCTCCTCACATCGAAACCAATCAAGCGGGCGCCAACCCCGCCTTCCGCCTCGCCGAAGCTTGCATGATGCATCGCGATCCCGTAGATCTCACCTATGTGAAGGAACCCAATTACGAAATGAACAAATACCCGATCGCTACAGACGTACCGCCGCTTTGGCATGTGAAAAAGAAAAATGCGCTGTACTACAATGGCATTGGACGAGGAGATTTTACCAAACTGCTCTTCCAGGCTTCCGTACTCGGCATACCCGACAGTGCCGCAGCGCGCAAAGCCGTAACTGGCTTTAAGGATGTGCTAGCCTGGCTGAATTCATTGGAACCACCCTCCTACCCGAATTCGGTTAATGCTGATTTAGTAGCCAAAGGTGAAGTGCTTTTTGAAAAAACTTGCAGCAATTGTCACGGGACCTATGGGGAGGAAGAGACTTATCCGAACAAATTGGTGTCACTGGATGAAGTTAAGACCGATCCTTTATATGCTACCTATGCCTATACTTCAGGGATCGTGGAATGGTACAATAATAGCTGGTTTGCCCAATCCAGTCCCCGCTCCTATTTCGAGCCAGAACTAGCTTACATGGCTCCACCCTTAGATGGCATTTGGGCTACAGCTCCTTATTTTCACAATGGTTCCGTTCCAAACCTAGAGGCAGTACTCAATAGCAAAGCTAGGCCGAAATACTGGAGTCGCACTGGCGAAGATGCGCCTTATGATTACACACACGTTGGCTGGGTGTATCAGATTCAAGAAAAACCAGAAGGCAAATGGACCTTCAATACGGACCTACCGGGTTATAGTAATACAGGACATTATTTTGGAGATGAATTCAGCACAGATGAAAGAAAGGCAGTGATAGAGTACCTGAAGACCCTCTAGGGAAAGAAGCCCTGCAATTTAAGTCACTGCCGTAGCAATTGTCTGAGAAGGGATTATCTTTGCCAGCAATAAGCCATCTTCTTGCACGATTTTTGTAATTAGTTATTTTGTAAAAAGAACCGTGCCGAGCGCTAGCAGAGCGCTCCGTTATAAGGCTAATTCAGGAATATAAAAATTATCCAAGAACCAAATAATCAGCAGAAAATGAAGAAATTAATGCTTGCGCTTTGCCTAGTGATGGCTTTTTCCATCAATGATTTAAGCGCTCAAGAAAAGGTAGATGAATCCTTCAAACAACCTATCAACGAACGCATTGCGTTGTTCTTTAATGCCACGGCAAAAAAGGACTGGATGGGTGTCTTGGACTTAACGTATGACTCACTCTTTAATCTCGTGCCCAAAGAACAAATGGCCATGCTTTTTGAACAGATGGAAGCTGAGGGTATGGAGATCAACATGGGGAAATTTGAGGTAGTAGATTTCATTGGACAAGTGAATACTGATGATAAGCACTTTGTCAATATTAGCTATGCTATGGAACTTGGCATGAAGTTCTCAGGTCCAAGTTTTAGTGATCAAGATGTAATGAACTTTATGAAGACTTCCTTTGAAACGACTTATGGTGCTGAGAATGTAGAGTACAATAAAGAGGAGAGTAGTTTCCTGATCAAGGCCAAGAAAAACCTATATGCAATTGCTCCTCTAAAGTCTCAGGAATGGAAGTTTGTAGAGAACAATGCCGAACAGCAAGTAATCTTGTCTCAGATCATTCCTGAAGAAGTGCGCAAATCGTTTGAATAAGAATCGCATTTTACTGAATACCGAAGGCTCCTAAAGGGGCCTTCCGCTCCCCTTCCGCTCAATAACAAAACGCACCACCTATGACCCAATCGCTACAGATCGCTGTTTTGGATGGTTATACCTTGAATCCTGGAGATTTGGATTGGCAAATCTTGAGTTCTTTAGGAGAAGTTGACATCCACGATCATAGCTCCAGCGATATATTGCTGGAACGAGCCCGCGGCAAGGAGGTACTGGTGGTTAATAAAGCTCCCATTGATAGGGCCTTGATGGAACAGTTGCCTGATCTCAAGTTGATTACTTTGACGGCAACGGGTTATAACAACATTGAGGTGGAGGCAGCTAAGGAATTAGGCATTAGGGTATGTAACGTCCAAGGTTATGGCTCTCATACCGTGGCCCAGCATGTCTTCGCTATGATCTTCAGTTTTACCAATCAAGTCTGGCAGCACCATCAAAGTGTGCAGCAAGGAGATTGGTCCAATCAAGCCAATTTCTGCTATACCCTAGACACTCTTTATGAATTGCAAGGAAAGACCATGGGTATCTATGGCTTGGGGAAGATTGGACAAAGTGTGGCACAAATCGCCCTAGCTTTTGGTATGCAGGTACTATCTCATCATAAGCACCCGGAACGAGATGCACGCCCGGGAGTAAGGTTTGTTGGAGTGGAAGCGCTATTTGCGCAAAGTGACTTTGTCACCTTGCACGCCCCCCTTTCGAAACAAAATGCGGGCTTCGTGAATTCGGCATTGCTAAGCACCATGAAATCTTCCGCGATCCTTATCAACACCGGAAGAGGAGGATTAGTCGATGAAGCAGATCTAAAACAGGCCTTGTTAGCCGGCACAATCAGGGGAGCAGCTCTAGACGTATTGTCCAGCGAACCTCCACCATCAGATCATCCACTTTTCGATCTGCCTAATTGCATCATTACGCCCCATATCGCTTGGGCGAGTCAAGCTGCGAGACAGCGGCTTATGGTGGAAACCAAGGCCAATATCGAGGCGTTTTTTACTGGACAAGCACGCAATGTAATTGTGTAAAGTAGATTCATTCATAAAGCCCTATAATTTGCAGACTTATTCCCTTTTCGAGCTCAACGAGTATATCCGTCGGATTCTGGCGCTAAACCTCCCAGATGCGGTGTGGGTGACTTGTGAGATCGCTCAGTTTAATGAATCTCGGGGGAATTACTTCTTAGAGCTGGTAGAGAAATCTGAGGAAGACGATACGATCATCGCCAGAACTGAAGCGGCCATTTGGGGGCCAAATTATCGACAACTGCGGAAGAAGGTTGGCAAAAAACTCGTTGAAATCCTGCAAGAAGGCCTAGAAGTGAAGGTTCAAGTTCGAGTAAGTTTTCACGAACGCTACGGCTTAAAAATGGTTATTGAAGATGTAGACCCTACCTATACCTTGGGCAAACTAGCACTCAAACGACAACAAACGATAGAACGGCTGGAGCAAGAAGGGAAGATTCATCTTAATGCGCAATTGGCCTTGCCTATCGTCCTCCAAAGAATTGCTGTGCTCTCCTCTCCTACGGCAGCGGGACTGCAGGATTTCGAAAATCAGGTACGTTTTAATCCTTACCATTATCATTTCCAGTTGGACCTTTTCCCAACAGCAATGCAGGGAGATCGGGTTAGCGAAGAAATGAGGACTCAGCTGAGAAAAATCACCAAACGTGAGCATCTGTATGATGCGGTAGTCATTATCAGAGGTGGAGGGGCGCGTTTGGACCTCCAAGCCTTCAATGACTATGATCTTTGTGTGGCCTTGGCGAATTGTCCTCTTCCTATCCTTACAGGAATCGGACATGATATTGATGAAACAGTGGCCGATATTGTCGCTTACCAAAGCTTGAAAACACCTACAGCAGTAGCCGAATATTTAGTGCAACACAACGCGCTCTTTGAAGGAGAGTTGATCCAACTCGGGCAACAAATGAACCAAATCGCTCAATTAGAATTGCAACAGTCAACCGGAGAGCTTACTAAGTACCAGCAGATACTTGAACTTCAATCCAATAGCCTTTTACAACATTTAGAAGCAGAGATAGGACACCTTGCTAATCTGTTATCTCCCTTAAGTAGAATCAAAGTGGAGCAAGAGCAATTGAGCTTAGATCAATTGTCTCAAGTGCTGAAGCTATTAGACCTCGATGGGACCTTAGCACGGGGCTATTCTTTGAGTATAAAGGAAGGTAAGATTGTGCAATCTAAAACCGAACTTTCCCCCGAAGATCAAATTGAAATACGATTCAAAGATGGATCTGTGAATAGCAAAATACTCTAATGGTATGAAGACCTACGAAGAAGCATTATCCGAAATCAAAGAAATAGTAAGCGCCTTACAGGAAGGTAGTATTAGCATTGATCAATTGTCAGAAGAAGTTGGTAAGGCCAGCGAGTTAATCCAATACTGCCGTACCAAATTGCGTAAGACCAGTTCTGAATTGGAGAAAATGTTTGAGGACCAGGAGTAAAATTTCCAGTATGAATCCTCCAGGTATACTTGACCCAACGATCACAGACCCATTGGACCAAGTATGCCCATGCAGTACTATTTCTCTCCACTTCGCTCCAATTGAAGTCGATTTTGCAAGTACAAATAACGAGCGTAATTCTTCCAATTGTCTGGTGCTAGCTCGTAAGCCTTTTTAAAGTTTTCTACCACTTTCTGCTGATCGTCATTGACTAGATAATATTCCCCTAATGCCAGGAAGGCCTGCCATTGTTCGGGATGATCTTTACTATTCTGCAGCAATAGACGATGGGCACGTTTCTTCTCCTTCTTCACTAGCAAGGTATTGAGACCATAATAATACATGTTGAACCCTTGTGCTGATTTGATTGTTTCTTGCAATTGTTGTTTAGCTGATTTATCCCCCTTTGCCAATAGCAATTCAGCCTGTAGAATATGATAGGAGAACTGTTCATATTGCGGAATTTCTTGCTTCTCCATTTTTTCAGTTGCTTTTTGAACGTTTTCCCAAGCTTTGTCTTTCTCCCCTTTGTTTCTGTATTCTTCGGCGAGAATAAGGTAATCATTGAAGGTCTTATCCTCTTTAGCCACAAGGGCATCGATGATATTTCGGGAAACATCTGTCGACACCTTGAAAGTCGCTCGAACATCCGTCCAATGCAAGGAGACTTCTACCGCCTCTGCCTCCGGATTCCTAAAGTCATAGCTCAGCCATTCTTGAAAAGCAGCTTTTTCTACTGGAACCTTTACCCGCAACACATCCTGAGATGGCTCATATTGAAAGGCTCCCCAGCTAAAGTCGTTTGTAAATACAAAGGTCCAATCCTTCTCCGACACGAGTACAACCAAGCCATATTTACCAGCCTGCAAGGGTGAATCATTGATGTTTACATCATGTGCGAACTCGATGGTTGTACGCTGGTTTGATCCCGCCCGCCAAGCATATTCTTTGCCATCCACAACAAAGTCATAAGGTACAATACCGCCAAAAATCTTCCGGCCTTTGGCTAATGGACTGTGATAATTTATCTCAACTGCTGTGGTTCCAATGGTCCGACTTAGGGTAACCTTCTGGCTGATTCGCCGAGAGTTTTGTACATCTTGGCCAGAGAGTTGGAGTGCAGTGGTCAGAATTAATAAGAGTAGAAGTACAAGTTTAGGGTGATTCATAAGATAGGTAGTTTATCTCTAAAAAAATGCGGTCTCCTGTAAGCGTATCGCTGACACCAAATATCCACAAACCACCATACAAATCTGTAGATGTGGTCGTTCAAGTCTATTCATTATCGTTCAAGTTCGTTCACTACCTTCAAGCATTTTTTTGATCACAAACAAATAGAGGGAAAATATTAACTGAGGAATATTTTTGATTGAAAAATAAAATTAGGCTGGTCATAAGGCAGATAAAAGACTATTTTAGATAGAACTCAATACCAGAGCCTATGCGTTCCATACCCTTATTCTTCTTGATTTTAATCGCTTTCGTACTGCTTGGGGCTTCCCTGAGTCATCCCTCAACCACGGCCGACTTAGCCCCTTCAGCCCCATCCATTGATTCATTGAAGATAGATGCTCCTGCTGCTGTGAAGCAGATCATACTAGCCAAGTGCTATGACTGTCATGCAGAAGGTGGCGATGAGGATGCCATGAAAGATCTGCTTTGGGATGAATTCCCTAGCCTACATCCAGAAGATCAGATGTATATACTGGACGATATCGTAGAGTCGATTGAAGAAAGAGAAATGCCACCAGAGGATCACCTGAAGGAACACCCCGAGGATAAACTCACACGGCAAGAAGCCAGAACCTTGATTGAATGGGCTGCTGCCCTGGCAAATGACTTAGACCAGG
>CAJXPD010000297.1 GCA_913057785.1 uncultured Lewinella sp.
GGTACTAGCATCTACTCTACTCACAAAAACGGTGGTTATGCTTACAAAACAGGAACTTCTATGGCAGCGCCAAACTTTGCAGGTGCTCTACTTTGCGGAACTAAGCGCAAAAAAGGATACTACTACTACAAAGTAAATCCTGGTAGCCACAACCTTTACGTAATCCGTCCTAAATAATCGAGAATAAAGTAGTCATTATATATTGAGTGTGTAGTCTTTTTGAAAAACCTCCGAACTATAGAGTTCGGGGGTTTTTCGCCTTTTATCTACCCTCCTTGAGTTCCCTAGCTACGAAATTCAGCGGGGAAAGTATCGGGATCAAAACCCCAAAGGCCACTCAAAACAAAATAGACGATGAAACTTAATAGGATGATAGAGAATACATTCAACCAAAATCCGCGCTTGACCATATCAGGAATGGTCAAATAACCTGATCCGAAAACCACCGCATTGGGTGGAGTTGCCACCGGAAGCATAAAGGCGCAGGAAGCTGCGACCGTTGCTGCCACTAGTAGCATGTAGGGATGTACATCAATTGAAAGCGCTATTGGTGCCAGAATAGGCAATAGCATCGCGGTAGTTGCTAGATTAGAAGTAATCTCGGTTAAGAAGTTAACTGCTGCAACTAGCACAAAGATAATCAAGAACAAAGGCAGAGCTTCTAGCAAACTGAACTGAGAACCAATCCACTCCGCTAAACCACTGCTTTGAAATCCAGAGGCTAAGGCCATCCCTCCCCCAAATAGAATGATGATTCCCCAAGGCATCTTAACCGCCTCTTGCCACCTGATAATAGGTTCTCCTTTTTTAGAAGAGGGTAACAGGAAAAGCGTTAGGCCGGCGATGATGGCGATGATCGTATCGTCTAGCTGCGGGATAAAATGTTTCTTCAGATAACTTCTGGTAATCCACAGAATAGCAGTTCCTACAAAAACAGTAAGCACCAATTTCTCTTCGTATGTAATCTTCCCTAAGCCCTTTAACAATCTTCTAATTTCTTGACGTCCGCCGGGAAACTCATCCATTTTAAAACGAAAGGCTACTTTGGTCAAATACCACCAGCAGATTACTAACAAGATGATCGAGATGGGAAGGCCAAACTTAAACCATTGAGCAAAACTAATCTCTACTCCATATAGCTCTGCTACTACTCCAGCCAATACTAAGTTTGGAGGGGTGCCAATCAAAGTAGCCATACCTCCGATTGAAGCACTGTAGGCAATAGAAAGCATTAGTGCTTTACCGAAAAGGGTATTTTCATTCTCCTCCGTATCAGGGTGGTCTTTTAGCTGAGAAATGATAGCTAATCCAATCGGAAGCATCATGACAGAAGTGGCTGTGTTGGAGATCCACATGGACATAAAGGCTGTAGCAATCATGAATCCAAGTATGATACTAGATATCCCCGTACCAATGACATTGATGATGGACAAGGCAATCCTTTTGTGCAGGTTCCACTTCTCTATAGTTATCGCCAAGATAAAACCGCCCATGTAAAGAAAAATGTACTTATGCCCATATGAAGCTGTAGTCGGGCTAAGTTCCATAGCTCCTGACAGCGGGAAAAGGACAATCGGAAGTAAAGCGGTGACACTGATGTCAGTTACCTCAAAAATCCACCATAAGGCAATCCATACCGTACAAGCTAACACCGCTGCAGCTTGATCAGACAAGCCTTCTGGCCGGAAGAAAAAGAGTATGAGCAGGAACAGGATAGGGCCTATTAGCCCGGCAAGTAACTTAGGATTCAGCTTCATCAGATGCATTAACTTAGTCAAAGGATTGAAGTGGCAAGCACCTCCAATATGCATCAATATAGGCAATTTGCTGGACGGTCTTTGATGACCAGCAAATAATTGTCTTTGAAAAGCAAAAGGAAAAACGAGGTGGTGGCTTCTAAAACTGATGTGTTGACAGTAGCCCGGCTTTCTATCTCATCAACCGATTAAGCAGAAAGAACCCGGGTACTGTCAGCCCCAATATAATTTGGTCAAGGAATTATTATAGCCATATGCTGTAGAACTTCTCCAAGGCTTAATTGACTTGACTCATTGAGGTTTTACTTAAGCAACACAAAATTATTAACAACAATTTGAGAATTATACCGCATTACGCCGTTGCGGTCCTTATAGTTATGGTAGACTAATTTTCCTCTAACCAATACATTTTTGCCTTTCTTGAGTAGGCGCTCAATTACTTCCGCTGTCCTTCCCCAAGCTATGCATTGGTGCCATTGTGTCTGCTGTACTCTATCACCATCTTTATTTTTATATACCTCAGACGTAGCAAGCGACAATTTAGCAAGTGTTTTACCATTTTGCAATTTTTTCACCTCTGGATCATTACCTAAGTGACCAATTAGTTGAATTGTATTATGAAGATCGTTCATTTTCTTAATGCTTTTTAAATTTAACAATACATTTACACCTTATCACCTGTAGGACAATGGCCTTAAACATTACACCCTTGCCACATATCTTTTGCCTAACAGGCTAGCGTTCTACCTCCGCGATGATCTTATAGCAGCATAAACTCACTAACAACTACCTCAGACTGATAACGCATCTTCCCCTCCTTATCTTCATAGCTCCGATGCCTCAATTTCCCTTTGACGGCTACCTTTTTTCCTTTCGCAAATAACACTTGCATAATCTCCGCTACTTTTCCCCAACCCACTAGATTATGCCATTGTAGATCAACCTTTTTCTCTCCTTTGCCATTCTTGAAAACTTCTCTTGTACTAAGGGATACTCGTGCCAGTGCATTTCCGTTGTCCAACTGTTTGAAATCGACATTTTTTCCAAGATCTCCGATAAGCTGCACAGAATTTCTTAAGTCATTCATGATACTAGTTTTACAATTATTTGATTTGAATTACTGACAGCACAAAGGTGCAGGCTAACACCAGATTTAGTCGTATAGTAATCGATTAATGCCGTTTGTAGTCGATTGTAGTCGTATGTAGCCGACTACAATCGGATGCATAGAGAAGCAAACACCTTAAATCATTGATTACCAATCCATAATAGAAGCGGAACTAATCTACAGAAGATAGGTTAAATATGAGCCGCATAGATCATATTGACCTTCAAGTTCCTATATCTGAAGTCAGATCATTACTACTAAATACCCATAAATAGTAGAAGGATGTCTATTTTTGGATTGTCAAAACAACTATGGTCAAAAGGAAGAAGAAGACTCATTATATGTTACGATTTATCTATTTAGCTTTTTTTACTGTAATGCTTTTGGCATGCAGGTCCACCCCAAGTCAACAAATTAATGAGCATAAGCTCAGCCTAAGTACGACAGCAAGTATTATGTTTCTAGATAGCCTGGAAGCCACGACCTTCATCACCCTTGATCCCATGCAAGGATTTTTCGAGGAGATCACAAGCTTGGACATGCAGATTCAATTGCAAGGCTCCTACCCATCCACCGTGACTAGGGAAGAAGTCCTGACTGATTATAGAGCTCTATTAAAGCGCGATGTTGCCTCATTTTCTCCAACGGAAAAGGCTTTGCTTAGTCGCGTTTGGCAAAGAGCCTACAAAGATGTAAGTAGCATACAAGAAGGCTTGTTCCCTGATACCATGAAGTTAGTAAAGACACTGGCACAGCATTATGGTCCGGGCGTTTACTATACACGGGGGAAAGGCATAATCATTCCTGAGCATGAATTATACAGTGACAATGAAGATGGTTTGTACGATGTTATGCTGCATGAACTGTTCCATATTTGGTCTCGCTTGCACCCTGAGAAACAAAAGCAACTATACAGTCTAATTGGCTTTAGGAAATTACCAGTCGAAACCAGGGACCTAGAAATGAATGATGCATTAAGATCCAGGATTCTCCTAAATCCAGACGGAATAGACTACGGCTATACTATCCAATTGGTTAAGGAGGATGGGCATTTGGTTGATGCCATTCCCATTATAGTGTCCAATCAAAGTTCCTATGACACAGCGCAGCCTGGCTTTTTCGGTTATCTATCCTTCCAATTGTTCCCGATTGAAAAAACACCAGATGATCAATATCTAGTCATTAGTACCCCGGAGGGATTGGCTCCTCAGGATCTAATAACAGGCAGCAATTTTCACTCAATCATTAAGGACAATACGGGCTATATTATCCACCCTGACGAAATCATGGCTGACAACTTTGTCTTATGGGTAAAAAAACATCGCCAACAAGACCCCGTGGAATTATCCCTGTCTGAAGGTGGGCAAAGACTACTGGAACAAATTCATGTTACGTTAACCAATTAGAGACGCTACAGCAAAAGGCGCATTTTGCGGCAGCGGCAGCTAATTCTCTGGCTCTAGTTTCTCAACTAGGAAAATTGCTTTATTTTTAAAAGAGCAATACTAATGTCAAGTGTATCGTCGCCTATCTGCCTTAGTCATAAACCTGTTGTGTCTTTCTAGTATAGCTTTTAGTCAAACTAAAGTCTACAATCACTTTAATCAACACTACTTTTTTCAGGAGCGTCTGGTTAAAGGCCTGGTGTTTGATATCATTCAGGACAGCTTTGGATTGATGTGGTTCGGTACGGAGTATGGTTTGGTTCGATATGATGGGCATAGTGTAAAGATTTTTTCTCATGAGCCAGATAATCCCAATAGCCTCGCAGGTAATGTAGTAACTGCTTTAGCTGAAGATCACCAGGGTAATTTATGGGTGGGCACCCAAAACAGCGGCTTACACTATTTTGATAGGAATCAAGGTAAGTTCTATCGCCATCAACATGATCCGAAAGGACAAAACTCTTTATCCAATAATAAGATTAGCAAGATCTTGATTGAGGACGAAAACTCAATCTGGATTACCACAGAAGGGGGTGGAGTAAATCTGCTGCCTATTTAGCACCTTTCCAATGCAACCTCCAGCTCCATCTGCCTATGCACTGTTAAGCGATGAAAAAGGGCAAACCTGGATAGGAGACTACTATGGTCTTTGCCTTTGGAATTCGAGTAAAGGTCAATTGGATCGTCAGGCCGAAACCGCTCCGCCTTATCTGGACTTTAATTCTCTGAAAACGCTAGCATATGATCAAGAAGGAACCCTTTGGGCAGGATTTAGAAATGGAGGGTTAAGACAGGTAACTATAGAACAAGGGAAGTTTTCCAATATAACCACCAAACCTACCTGGCCTGGAGATAAGAATAATCGCAATATTTGGGACATTATCCCTGCTAAAAATGGGAATATCATAGTAGGAACCGACGGAGGACTTTTCCATTTGAATCGTAAACGGGGAGACAGCACTTATATTCTATCAGAATACCTGCTGACAGCGGAACGAAGGTATCTTTCTCTCTATCACAGTCGTGATGGAGTCCTTTGGCTAGGCACGAACAACGGAGTTGTAGTACTGGCCCCCCGTGATAAACTGTTCCAAGTGCTTGCTCCTAGGCACGAAGGAGAAATCACGGATAAGGAGAGAGGAATTTCTACCCTAACTAAGGAAGGATCTGCTCTGCTGTGGATTGGTACAATTGATGGGATATGGCAATTTGAGGTAGGTAGTAGGAAGTTCCACAGGGATTATCTTCGGCAATTTCCCGTCCTACAGAGCGTTGCTGATGAAAACATCTCAGTCCTATATAAAGATAGTCGGGGACAACTGTGGATAGCCGTTATCAAGGGATTTAATACTGGCTTCGGCCTATACCAATTTGATCCAAGCACTAACCAACTGCAAGATCATTCTAACAAACACTCCTATTTGCATTCTCACCCTTTTCGAGATATCCACGAAGGTCCTTACGGGAAGATCTGGTTGGCTACTCACGGTGGCTTAATTCGCTATGATTATGATCAAAGGCAGTTCAAGTTTGTAGAGGCTTTTGACAATGAGGGATTAAAACTTCAAGACCAACGGATCAATACTATTCATGGATTCAAACAAAACCAGTTACTGTTAGGGACCAATTTCAATGGATTCTATATATATGATCCCCAATCGAATCAACTCAGCCGATTTGTACCTCAAGCTGATGAGCAAACATCTACGATCAATCCACGAGTAATCGAATTTGCCTCAACGGAGAATGAGACATGGGTTGGCACTGCCGGCGGGCTTTTCCACTGGGATCATAAAAGTGGGACGATAGCGGGTTTCGATAAACGACACGGTCTGGCTGATAATGTGATAAAGACCATCTTGGTTGATCACCCCAACCAAACCTGGATCGGAACTCAAAGAGCCCTAATAAAATGGGATAAAACAACTGAAAGCTTCACTAGTTATGTACAAGGAGATGGAATGGAGATGAAGGAATTTTGGGATCGGGCAGGACATGTTGGCAAGGATGGGACCTTATACTTCGGCGGAGATGATGGCTTGTTAATTTTTCATCCAGATAGTGTGCAAGACAATAAATTCCGGCCACCCATTGCTTTTACTCAATTTGACCTCTTCAATAGGCCGGTCAATCCTGGATTCGAAAGCGCTATCTTGTCTAAGTCCTTGGTAGCTCGTCCGATCATACACTTGCAACACAGTCAAAATGTTTTTACGATTCATTATGCCGCACTTAGTTACATAAACCCAAAACGCAATCAGTACGAGGTTAAGATGGAAGGGTTCCAAGAAGATTGGCAGCCTATGGGGGCTGAAACGGAAGCCACCTACACCAATCTTAATCCCGGCACCTATCATTTTCGAGTAAAGGCCTCCAACAATGATGGGGTTTGGAATAACGAAAGTCCTCCGTTAACGATTGTCGTGGCCCCTCCCTGGTATCAAACTTGGTGGGCCATTACGTCTTACTTGGTTTTGACATTCCTTGCCATTGTAGTTGTCTACAGGTTTCAATTACAGCGGAAGTTAGCACAAATAGAAGCAAAGAGACTACAGGAGCTTGATCTTGTAAAAACGGAGCTTTATACCCACATCACGCATGAATTCCGAACGCCTCTGAGCTTGATCCAAGGACCAGTTGAACGGGCTATCGATGATCATCAATATCGATTGGGAAGACAAGAGTTGACAATTATCAGAAATAACTGCAAGAGGTTGCTGAAGCTAATTCAACAAATCCTGAATCTCAACAGATTAGAAGCCAACGCAATGGAATTAAATCTTGGCTATGGCGATCTGGTTCCACCTGTTAGATTCTTAGTAAATACTTTTTCATCTTTTGCCAATAGTCTAAATATAGAATTACAGTTTTCGGCGGGACCGGAAGAAATCCTGTTGGATTTTGATCCCGAAGTGATCTCAGATATCCTTTCCAACTTGTTGTCGAACGCCTGTAGATATACCCCTTCCAATGGCAAGGTAAGGGTTGAAATTCAGCAGCGTGATGAGAAGGCCTATATCAGCGTGGAAGATACGGGACGAGGCATCCCTCCGGAAGAAATTGACCACGTTTTTGATCATTTCTATCGAGTAAGGAAATTTGAAGAAACGGATAGATCTGAAATTTTCAGAAGTGGAACAGGAATAGGGTTGTCGACAGCCAAACGCCTGGCAGAATTGATGAAAGGCGAGCTTTCGGTGGTAAGCCAACTGGGCGTTGGAAGTTGCTTCACGCTGTCATTACCTATCAAGGATGAATACAAACATCGGCCTATTAAAGATGCTAATGTTGCCCCCTATGTCCCTCAGTTGCCAATAGAAACCTATTCAAGAAATCAAAGCCTAGCACCGGATAGTCCCCAAATATTAGTCGTAGATGATAACATAGAGATGGCCAATTTCATTGCAAATTGTCTACCCAGGCACTTCAAAATCACCTTAGCCTATGATGGAAAAGAGGGAATAAAAATAGCTCTTAATGAAATCCCCGATCTCATCATCAGTGATATCATGATGCCACAAATCGATGGTTTCCAGTTGACGGAACGTCTGAAACAAGATATTAGGACAAGCCATATTCCCATCATCCTTTTAACTGCCCGGTCTAACTTCAATGATCGCTTGCTCGGTTTAAAAACAGGTGGGGAGGTCTACTTGACCAAGCCTTTTCATCAGCAAGAGCTCTTGATACAGGTAGAAAACCTTCTCGACAATAGACGGCGACTGCAACAGTACTACCTTAGTCAAAGTGGGCTCCAAGATGCCACGTTCATACCAGCAAATCATGAACAGAAAGAGGATAAGTTTCTACAAAAAGTCCGAACCTTAATAGAAGCGAAGATTAGTGATAGTAGTTATTCCGTGGAAGGCTTGGCCAAGGAGCTTCATCTGAGTACCTCGCAATTGTATCGTAAGATGATGGCACTTACTGGCCAGTCGACCAGTAAATTCTTTCGTAGTGTCCAGTTAAAGAAAGCCATTGAGCTACTGCAAAACAGTGACTTCAACATCTCAGAAATTGCCTACCAATCCGGCTTCAATGAGCCTGCTTATTTTAGTAGGGTTTTTGCTGCTGAATATGGTATCTCCCCTTCACAATACCGTGAACAAAAAATACAAGCTTCTGAATAGGGGCCCGCCACTCAGTCCTCCCTCTGAGTCCAGTTTTAAAGTAAATTTTTAGTCCCTTCTTACTAAAGCTGCTCACTCATACCATTTACATCCTTCTGCACGATTTATCCAAGCATTTGCATGATAAATGCAAGCCCTTTTTCCGCTAAACCGCAACCTTGGCACATATTGTAGAACAACCTAATTCCTCTAAAATCTACCCTAAACATGAGAAACCTGTTCACAGTTATGCTATGTCTATGCGGTATAGCGTGTAGCCAATCACCTCCAAACCAGTTGGCCCTTAAGGAAACACTATTGAGAACCAATGAGGAACTCTTCCACAAGGGAAATCTGGATTATGTAGAACAAGCCTTTAGCCCCGATTACAACGGTACAGGCCCGGAACACCTGAAGTCATTTATTGAAGATCTAAGGACGGCCATTCCAGATCTAAAGATCGAGATAGAGCCAATCATCATACAGGATGAAATGGTGGGATGGCAAAGAAAGCACTCCGGGACACATAGTGGCGAATTGCTGGGGTTTGCACCGACAAATAAACCCATAGAGTGGACTAGCATTATTCTCAGTCGATACGAAGAAGGAAAAATCGCCCAAGAGTGGGGACGAGGGAATTTAAGTACCGTACTAAAAACTCAAGCCCAAGCGAACTTCCGAGCAGAAGACATTGTGGGAGTGGCTGAAGAGGCTGTTAACTCACTTAATCAGCGGGATGTTAAGGCATACCAATCCTACCTTCATGAGGATTTCTCCTACTTCCTCATTCAATCCCCGGAACTACTTGTGGACTTTGATGCCAAAGCCATGGTTGAAGGCTTCAAGAATGGGATGCAATTCAACATGAGTCTTTCCGACCTCCAGGTAAAATTCTATGGCGATACTGCAATCTGCACTGGTTATGAAGATGGGGAAGCAAGAATGGTTGATGGTCGCGTGATCAGCGGGAGACGAAAGTATACCTCGGTCTGGGTTCATGAAAATGGAAAATGGCAAGAAGTACATCTTCATATTTCTAAGAGCTAGAAAACTCATCAGCAACTCTTTCATAGACACAACCTATTATCATGAAAAAACTAACCTTTCTATTGATCGGCTTAGGGCTTACCGCTATACTGAGTGCCCAAGCTCTACCCAAAGAAGTCTTAGGAGTATATAAATACCACCTGGAAGACCAGGAAGGGCTTTCCATTATTTCTCCCACTCATTTTATCTGGATTATGTTGGATAAAAATCGATCCTACTCCAGCATAGATCAACTTAGCTCGGCAGAAAAGGCAAAAGCCTACGATGCTATGAATCTTGCAGGAGGGACGCATTCCTACCTAGGTAATCAACGTGTCAAATTCACCTTCGCGATACATTCGTCACCGCAGGCCATTGGCAGTTCTTTTGAATGGACCTATGCTTTCGACGGCGATCTCGTAAGTTTTTGGATCATCCAAGAGGACGGCAGTAAGGGTCCGCTTATGCAAAGTAGAAAACTGGCAGACTGGAATGCAGCCGGACTTTGTTCGGATTTGAATGGAGCCTGGGCTTACGAAGAATTCAAAGGTCTGTACCTGCAATGTGGCAATTACGCTGCGTGGACTATTCATTTTGAAGAATTATCGCAGGTTTCCACAACGGAAGAAAAGGCTAAGGCTTTTGATGTAATTGATGGTAAGGTAGCTATTGGAGACTGTCAAGCAAATGGCAGGACATTCTGGAATATCGTGCATTCCTCCAAGATTGCTGAGGAAAACATTACCCTTGGGACTAAACATGTCGACTTAGGCAAAAGCCGATCGAAATGGACTATGCTCGCTCCAAATGGATCTCCAGCAGCACCTACTTGGCATTTAAATCGCCTAAAAAAATGAAACACTAACGGCTTTCCAGGAATCAAGTAATACCGGATAGTTTCAGTCATAGCCTTAGACCACATACCATGAAACAGTTTCCCAAAGTCATGATGGTGTTCATAGCCCTGTATACCCCGTTGACCTCCAGCGCTGCCGATTACTATTGGATCGGTGGCGCTGGGAATTGGTCAGATATTTCGCACTGGGCTACCACCTCAGGCGGCGTACTTACCCATCCTCAGGTGCCTACCGCAGCGGATAATGTCTATTTTGATGCCAACTCTTTTACCGGCCCGAACCAGATAATAATAATCAACAATGAAAATATCTTCAGTAGGAATATGGATTGGACCGAAGCCACTGGCTCTCCTCAATTGGTTGGAGATGCCAACAAGGTGATGAATATCCATGGTAGTCTGAATTTAATCCCAGATATGCAATTCTCCTTTGATGGGCAAATTCGTTTCAGATCAGCACAAGCAGCCACGTCCATCCAGTCAGCTGGACACCGATTAGGAAATAGCTTGATCTTCAACGGGGATGGAGGCTGGGTCCTAGAAGGTGGGGTCGAAGTCGACAGCTTGGTTCAGCTAGAAAACGGACGTCTCAATACCAATGGACAAGCAGTAAATGCAGGCTACTTATATGTAGAGATCCAGAACAGCGGAGAGCTTCTGCTAGGCAATAGTAAAATCACCCTTACGGGGTCCAACATCTACCAGCAGATTGGAGATGATTTCTTCGCTTATTTTGTGTTACAAATAAAGTCTGATGATCAGCCTTTTAGTATAGATCCAGGAAGTTCTTTGATAGAGATCACTGCAAGCGATGCAACCTTTGAAGTTCAGGTTAACGGCCCTTTGCAATTGTACGATCTACTGTTTTCAAATGCCGATGGAGCAGCATTCATGACGCAGTTCTATGAGGCTACTATTAGTCTGAATACCTTGACTTTCAATAATAGTGCTAACATTTGGGGGAATTTAGGGGGTAAGGAGCTGATTCTAGCGCCCGGCAAATTCTACCAGTTCGCAGGTGGATACCTATATCCTTTTGAGCAAATTATGGCCATTGGTAATTGCCTTGCCAATATTACCCTACAAGGCAATGAAACAGGCGAAGGGCCCACAGCCATTTTCCAGTCCAACGCGCAGAATATCGTACTCGATTACGTCAATCTCAAGAATATTACCGCTACCGGTTCTTCCTCCTTTCTGGCAAACAACAGTGTTGATCTAGGCAACAATACGGGATGGACCATAAACAGTCGCAGTGTGCAGAACTTGTTTTGGGTGGGAGGTTCTGGAAACTGGAATGATCCGAGCCACTGGGCACTTACCAGTGGTGGACCAGGTGGGGCATGTATCCCTTCTGGTACCGATAACGTTTTTTTCGATCAAAACTCCTTCAATGGTCCTAATCAATTCGTAGAACTCTCTGACTCGGATCTCTTCTGTCGGGACATCAATTGGACAGGAGCCAATTTCACCCCAGCCTTTCGTGGAGGCTTCGATCCGATATTACATATTTTTGGTTCCTTGACATTGATTCCTGAGATGTTTTATCAATTTGGGGGGCTCTTGAAGTTCGAGAGTCAGGAGTTAGGGAAAACCATCACTTCTGCCAATCATATAATCAATAAGATTGAGCTCAATAGCAGCAGTGGAGGTTGGACTTTGTTGGATAGTTTAAGGTCTGAAACCTTTATATTTCTGGAAGCTGGTACGTTAAACACCAATGATCAGTATGTTGAAAGCACGGCCTTTTCCAACGGAAATTCTGGGCTATTCCGACGTCTTGAACTCGGGAATACGCATTGGGTAATCAAACATTTTCCAGATAATCAGAAGGATCAATGGTCTGTTAGCTTGGATGGATTCGAATTAGATGCAGGTAGCTCTACCATCGAGTTCATTGGAGAACGTCAGTATTTTGAGCACTTTGGAAATAACTCCATCAACTATCATAAACTCATCTTCCGCAACGATGTTGGGCATTTGCTAAACTTCAACGATGAGGTCTTCTGCACCATTGACTCTCTAGAATTCAAACACGGGGGTTACATTTACAATGATTTCACGGCCAACAATATTTCCTTTTCTCCCGGCTACACCTATCAATTTAAGGGAGGTACAACCCAAGACATTCAAAACATCATTGCCCCCGCCAATTGCAACGAGCTGATCACCTTGAAATCGGATGCCAGTGGGAATGCCGCTTTCCTCAACGTACTGAATCCACATTCCGACCTGCAATACCTTTCCCTTCGCGATCTGCATAGTGTAGGACCTGGTAATTTGAGCGCTCAGCTCAGTATCGATCTAGGGAATAACATGGGTTGGCTTATTGATGAACTAGGGAGTCGAAACCTATATTGGGTTGGAGGAGCTGGAGATTGGCAAGACCAAATACATTGGTCACTGGCTAGTGGTGGAACTGGCGGCGAATGCGTGCCAACTTTGCGGGATGATGTCATTTTTGATGAAAATTCCTTTACGGGAACGGGGCAAATCGTTACCGGGCAGGAATTCAATGGCTACTATTGCCGAAATATGACCTGGGAAGATGGGCTACCTACTCCCCTCTTTGACCTTAAGCGCCTATATACCCATGGTTCTCTGCGTTTTGGCAACAGCATGGACAATCTACTTGAGCATTTGCACTTCAGTGGGGATGGCTCACAAACGACTGAGTTCAAAGCCCAAACCTTGCAATATGTCTACCTAGATGGTTCCGGTGACTACGCTTTGCTGGATAATCTCACTGCGGATGAACTAATCCTAAGAAGTGGAGGATTGGATGTAAATGACCAAATGGTCCAGCTGCAGCGGTGGAGAATGCAGAATGAAAATACCCTTCTAGATTTGGACCTAGGGTCCTCTGTGATCCGGCTAAGTGCTGAATTTGACAATACATCACACACTTTCGAAGTCCCGTATGGCAACAATACCACGGTTGTACCAGGACGGTCTCAGATTTATCTCGATGATCCTTTTGCCTCCGCCTATTTGAGCGGCGGTCTAGATTTTCACAACCTCATTTTCACTGGCACAGAGGGCCAGCTACAGATTTGCCATGCTCCGAGTAGTAGTGCTCTGGACAATCCGGTCTCCTTGAATCTCCTTGAGTTATCTGGTGATGCCCTTGTAAAGGGCTACCATGTAACCGACACTCTAATTTTCGCGCCGGGGAAATCCTACAGGCTGGAGCACGGCACTACACAAACCGTAAAGGAACACCTTCAAATCCTTGGCAATAACTGCACTCCAATAGAACTGTCTTCCACTCTTCCCGGAGCGCCTTCCATCATCCAAATGCCTTCCGGTTCGATCAATGCAGATTTCATTCAAATGCAAGATCAGATCGGAACGGGCGGAACTTCTTTCTTTGCCGGCGTTCACAGCACAGATATTGGTGGATCAAACCAAGGGTGGATCTTTGAAAACAGTCCAAGCTTCACAGATCAAGGCTTTTTCGGGCCTGACCGAAGTTTTTGTGAGGGGCAATCAATAACCCTTAGTGCCTACAGCTATAGCCTAAGTGAGATCTATGAATGGTCAACCGCCAGTATATCTCCCGAAATTGAGGTTTCTCAAGCTGGAACCTACTGGGCAAAGGTAACATTTGGAAACATGTGTGAAATCCTGGATACAATAGAGATTAATACCATTGTTCCTGCTCAAGTAGAACTGGGACCAGATGTCTCTCCCTGCGAAGGTACCTCCTTTACACTAGATGCAAGTAGTTCAGATTCCGGAGTAAACTATCTCTGGCAAGATAATTCCACGTCCCCCACTTATAGTATCGACACAGCAGGAATCTACTATGTTGCATTGGACAAGCAGGGCTGTATTTCCTCGGATACAATACGGGTATCTTTTACGCCAATTCCTCAGGTAGAACTGGGCCCAGATCAAAGTCTTTGCGAGGGCCAAAGCCTCACCCTGGACGCCAACGTCAACCAACCCGCCCAATATCTCTGGCAAGATGGGGCCACTACTCCAGATTTGACCATTACTCAATCTGGCACCTTCAGGGTTCAAGTCACCGCCAATGGATGTACCGGGAAAGATGAAATCATGCTCACCTTCAATCCTCT
>CAJXPD010000298.1 GCA_913057785.1 uncultured Lewinella sp.
GAATTTAGTGATCTCCGGAGGAGGATGACAATCCCTTTCGGACCAAAAGAATTTATGTCAAGGATGAAAGAGGAACCTAAAATCTTATCCACTGCAATAGCACTTCCACCCTACACTCGGCCCACCGAGGAGATTTTACCTTATGTAGATATGTGGCTGGCAGATCAACCTGAGCGATTTCGTAAAAAGGTCAATCGCATATTTCGCTACGCCAAGGTTGACCGGCGATATTCTGTGATGGATATAGGGGAAGTTTTCCAGATGACGTCTTTCGCTGAAAAGAACAATTTCTTTTTAGAGAAATCCATTGATCTTGCGGAACAAGCCCTGATGAAGGCCCTCGATAAAGCCAAACTTGTGCCTCAAGACATAGACATCATCATTACGGTGTGTTGCACGGCTTTTATGATCCCATCCATCGATGCCTACTTGATCAACAGGCTCCGAATGAAACAAGACGTCATTCGTCTTCCGGTAACAGAAATGGGGTGTGCCGCAGGGATTTCTGGCCTCATATACGCCCATAACCTGCTAAAAGCTAATTCTGGAAAGCGGGCAGCCGTAATTGCTGTTGAGTCTCCTACCAGCAACTTTCAACTGGACGATTACTCGATGACTAACATGGTATGTGCCGCCATCTTTGGCGATGGTGCAGCAGCGGCTATTCTTGGCTACGATGATCGCCCGGGCCCCACGATTAAAGACAGTGAAATGTATCATTTTTATGACGAAATACGAATGATGGGGTATGATGTCAAGAATAGCGGTTTTCATATGGTATTGGACCCTCAAGTTCCGCAGAAAATCGAGCAGCATTTCCATCAAATTCTATACTCTTTCTTGGAAAAGAACCAATTGTCCGTGGAGGATATCAATCACTTCATCTTCCATCCCGGAGGCAAAAAGATCGTTGAGATCGTTGATGGCATGTTAGCAGATATGGGTAAAAATATCAATGAAACTAAAGAAGTGCTTTCTCAATACGGTAATATGTCGAGTGCAACGGTACTTTATGTGTTGGATCGATACCTTGATAAGGAAATTCCACTTGATGACTTGGGAATAATGCTTAGCTTTGGGCCGGGTTTTTCCGCCCAGAGGGTGTTATTGCGCTGGGAGGCTTAAAAAAGAGCTATGTATTTTAAAGGTAAGGAGCATTGGGCAGTTATTCTAGGTGGATCGAGCGGATTCGGCCTAGCAACGGCTCAGATACTAGCGCGGGAAGGGATGAACCTTTGTATTGTCCATCGTGATCGAAGGCAAAGATTGGCGGAAATTGAACGTCACTTCGAAGATCTTCGGAGCCCGGGTATACAAGTAATCTCCTTCAATAGCGACGCCTTAAAGCAAGACAACCGCCAAGGTGTCCTCGAGCAATTGCAAGATAAAATGTCTCAAGGGCAGGGTAAGGTTCGTCTGCTATTACATGCCATCGCCAAGGGGAATTTGAAACGGATGGCTTCTGACACAGAAGAAGAATTATTGCTTCAAAATCAAGACTTTACACTAACCATACAGGCTATGGCACTTAGCCTATATGATTGGACAAAGAGTCTTTGGGAGCGTAAAATGTTTGCTAAGGATGCCAGGATTTTGGGCTTAACCAGTGCAGGCAATACGAAAGCCTGGCCTTATTATGCGGCCGTCTCAGCAGCAAAGAGTACCTTAGAAGCTTTGGTTCGATCCATGGCACTTGAATTTGCGGAGTTCGGAATCCGAACCAATGTAATACAGGCTGGGATTACCGATACACCATCCCTTCGAATGATCCCGGGCCACGAAGACCTAATGGAGTATGCGGAAAAGCACAATCCATTTCGGAGATTGACTAAACCAGAAGACGTCGCACAGGTAGTGTATCTACTGACAAGAGATGAAGCCGCATGGATTAACGGCGCACTAATACCTGTTGACGGTGGAGAAAAACTAGTATGATATGACCAAAGAGAGTTTGAGCGAGTTGAGAGATACTCTTCCTTATGACCCTCCCTTTCTATTTGTAGATGAAATCCTTCAGATCGACGACGACTTTGTGAAAGGGAAATACAGGTACCGGGAAGATGAATATTTTTATCAAGGCCACTTCCGTGGTAGACCTGTGACACCGGGAGTAATACTGACAGAAACCATGGCACAAATTGGTTTAGTGGCGTTGGGTATTTACTTGTCTAATGAAAGCGGAAGTCCTGCCCCTCCCCCATTTGCTTTTACCTCTGCCGATGTGAATTTCAGGAAAATGGTTTTGCCTGGCGAAGAAGTAACTGTAGAGGGAGAAAAGGTATACTTCAGAATGGGGAAAATCAAGGTTCAGACTTCCATGTACAATAGCGCCGGAGAAAAGGTATGCTCCGGGACACTTTCAGGCATGATCTTGAAGAAGTAACCGTATTAGTTAGTGAATTTCGTTTCTTAGCTAGGTCTCGGGTGACCTAAGAAGTTATACCGTTTACACGAATACTATCCATCTTAAATCTTTTGGTGTGAAACGAGTCGTAATCACTGGGATGGGCGTAGTGGCACCTAATGCCATTGGCCTCGGCCCTTTTACAAAGGCTATTCAGGATGGTTTATCCGGGATCAGGTTTCTACCGGAGATGGAAAGTCTGAAGTTCGCCTGCCAGGTCGGTGGCGTTCCCCCCATCACCGATGATATTCTCAGTAAATATTTCTCAGATCTTACCTTAAAACAGCTTCAGGCACATGGAATCCGTTTTGGCTGCATCGCAGGAATCGATGCTTGGCAAGATGCTGGTCTATCCTATCCAGTAGAAAAGGAAGAACTACCAAACTGGGACGCTGGATGCATATTTGGAGCGGGAATGTCCGGCATGTCTGTGATTCGATCTGGCATATATAAAGTCGATGAAGGAAAGGTCAAGCGCTTAGGAAGTTCTTTGATCCAGCAGACCATGCCTAGTGGAGTAAGTGCCCACCTAAGCGGGATCTTGGGATTGGGCAATCAAGTGACTACCAATGCCTCAGCTTGTAGTACGGGGACGGAAGCCATTGTTTTGGGCCTAGATAGGATTCGGCAGAATAAGGCCAAGATTATGCTGTGCGGCAGTTGCGACAGCTATGGGCCCTATGTTTGGGGTGGATTTGACTCTATGCGTGTACTGTGCAGAAAATACAATCACGAACCAGCGGCGGCCTCCAGGCCTATGAGTGAAAGCGCAGCCGGATTTGTACCCGGGAGTGGCGCTGGCGCGCTAGTATTGGAAGAACTGGATCATGCCCTTGAAAGAGGAGCTACCATTTATGCGGAGATCATTGGGGGGTACACGAATTCTGGTGGACATCGGCAAGGAGGTACTATGACTGCCCCAAACCCGATTGGCATACAACGCTGCATAAAGGGAGCCTTGTCTGATGCAGACATTCAGGCTGAGGAGATTGACGCCATTAGTGGACATCTGACTTCCACGATGGGAGATGTTCTTGAAGTTAAGAATTGGAGTGAAGCCTTGGGGCGTAAAGGCAGCAACTTCCCAAAGATTAATGCCTTAAAATCCATGATCGGACATTGTCTGAGTGCAGCCGGTGCGATTGAATCTGTCGCAGCCATCTTACAATTGCATCAGGATTTTCTGCATCCCTCTATTAATTGCGAGGATTTACACCCGGAAATCGCTGAAATCATTGATCCCGACTGTATTCCACGCCAACAGATCTCAATTCCGCTAAATATTGTCGCCAAATCTAGTTTTGGTTTTGGGGACGTCAATAGCATCTTAGTTTTCAAAAGCTATAAATAATAACCGAATGCAAGAAAAAGAAATCATAGAGAAGCTAACCGCTGTGATTAAAACCTATGTGGAAGATAAGGGTGTACTAGAAGGCATCACCCCTGAGACACATCTTGTCAATGATCTCAACATCAACTCTGCACATCTCGTCGACATTATCTTGGATACGGAAGAGGCTTTTGATATTGAAATCGACGATGAATCTGCAGAGCAAATGTTGACTGTGAAAGCCGCAGTCGACATTGTCTCTAGTAAATTATCTGCTTAAGTTTTATTTTCTCTTTATGGAGAAGAAAACTACATCTGAGTAAAATAATGCTTGGGAATGATATCGTCGATTTGCAAGAGGTTTTAGCTTCCGGTCAAGCCAGAAGACCCAAATTTCAGGCTCGAATTTGTTCGGCCGCCGAAGTTCGGCCCTTACAATCATGGTTTCCCGATGAGTATTGCACTTGGTTACTATGGGCCATCAAGGAAAGTGCCTACAAGTATTATATTCAGGCAGGGGCCCCGCCGCTGTTTGCCCCGAAAAAGTTTCGGTTTAATGCCTTGAATATAGCAGCAGGATTGGTGGAAGGCTATACGGAAACGCCCCTTGGGAAAGTGCGAAGTGAAGTAAAGCTGTCAGTAGCTCATCTGACCGCAGAGAGTTGGTCCATCTCCTCCACCAAATCAAGCATTGACAGAAAAATCTTTCCACTTGCCGCTTCAAAACAAATAGAGAGATCTAGAACCCTTAAAAAGCTGATATGCCAGCAATGGATGGCAGAGATGGGGAGTACTGATGAAGAGGTATGCATTGTAAAGGATGAGCAGCAAGTACCTTCCCTGTATCAGCGGGGTCAAAGACTTCCCTATGCCATTTCCTTATCCCACCATGGAGCTTGGGGATTCTTCTCCTACCAGAAAGAAAATAGCCCATCCTTGGGATAGGATGGGCTATCAGAATATCGTAAAACCTTGTTAATGCCTTTTTACATTTAACCTTTCGGGGTTACAAAAACTCATTAGGAAAGGTTAATCATTCATACACACAACTTATAAACTAATTTGACCCCAAATTAGTTTCGTAAATACATTACTTTCCTGCAGCCTGTATTCTTCTTAAGAAGATTTTGGCCACACTGGGCTCCACTGCTTGAATTTCGTAAGTCTCTCCATCCGGCATCTTCTGGATCAAATCCTTGTTCTTGAGGCCCGTCAGTGCCTCCATGAAACTTGGATTATTCGACGTGATCTCCAAAATACCTTGCTTGAACCCAAAGTAATAATATAGCTCACTAGGAGATTTAAGATAAACGTAAAGACGGTCATCTTCATTGCTCGGCATCCTAAATTCAATGGTACAATCCAGCATTTTATTTATCGGCTCCCCATTAATGCTGGTTACCCCGATTTTCTTTTCCTTAGACAGGAAGGATTGATAATCCGGGTCCCACTTGAGTTTAAGCCGGCTAAAGAGGAAGGTATAGGGATTAAATTTCTTGGGAATGTCCAAGAATCCCGAGGAAATACCGTCCACTGCCTCTTTGATTTCCTTATTGGGTGGAAATAGCTCAAAGGCCGCTTTTTTATAGAAGTTGATATCCGTCAAATAAGTGATATTCCTGGCATCAAAGCTGGAAGATTGTACATCCTTGACAAGAATATTTAACAAAGCCTCCGGGACGATTAGCTGGACCCCAGCCATCAGATCTGCATCCAAGGGAATCTCCGGCAGAATATTAGGCATCATCGCAGTCGTATCGTCTTCTGCCGCCATCATGTCCAGATCTTCTTCCTGTTCTTCTTCCTCTTCAACCGGTGGGGGGATTTCGGTGGTAGCCACCCCAGCTGCATCAACCTTGACGTATTGTAGCCCAGAACCAATGTTGAATCGGCCTTCTGCTTCTACTTGGCCCGTTTTGTTTTTGAAGACGAACAAATTACCTCTGCCTTCATTCGTTTCTACCTTCAACGAATCTCCAAATATGAATTGATCCTTGTCTTTATTGTATTTTAAGATTCCTGTGACAGGGAAGATGGCGCGGTCCTTCCGATACGAGAGGGGGGCCATCACGCGCGGATAGATGCGGGTCGTTTCTTTACTCAAGAAAAGCCCCGTCCGCAAGGGATCTCCTTCGAAACTCTTGGGGGTATCAAAACTAATCGCCAAGTCATTCTTATCTCCCTCATTACTGATCGTGAACCAATAGGACTTGTTCAATTTATCGGCATCCAGTTTAGCAAATCCGTCAAACTTCAAATTCTTAGATTCTGCATTGAGGCTAATTGTGCCTTTGAAGGCTGTTTTATGATCAATGTAGAAATCATCAATTTCGTTGACCTTACCAGTGGCTCGGGTCACCATCCTCTTGTTCTTCCAACTTCCTTTACCCACAGGTTGTCCAACGATATTTTGCAGATCAATCTCCTGTTCCCTGTCTCCGATATTGTATTCGTAGAAACCGTTCGCCTTGTACATTCTTCGGCCAAGGATCTCGATCGAAGCCCGATTGATCACGTGATATTGGTTGATGGTATCGGCGATGATCTTCGAGTTCTCCAATTTTGACATATAACCTCCTGGCTGTATCTCCACATATTCGCTATCCGGGTAAATAAAGGCATCCGCCGCCACGATATAGGGCACCCCGCTAATGTTCAGCTGGCTGGACTTTAGATCGTAGAAGGCCGCTTTCCCCTTGAATTCCAGCGAATCCTGTTCTGGGTGTATGGAGGTAAAGGTTCCAAGCTTATCTTCTTCTGTCTTGAAGGTGATAGTTTCTTCCTTCATATCCCAGTCAAACTCATTCATGGAAGTAATGTACTGGTTGTAAGGAAGTGTCGTAAGCAGGAACTCATCATTGGCTTTGAACGTACCAATCTGTTCGTCGAAATCCACTCGTCCCTTCACGTTGGAGGTGGTCAAGGCCAGTTCTCCCGCATCAAAGGCCTTAATACTCAGGTCCGTCGTATCTGCATCCGCAGAGAAGGCCCCAAAGGAAAATAGGTTCGAATTCATACTGGCCTTATCCCAGTCGAACAATCCATTTCCTTTCAACCCATCCGGAGTTAGAATCATTACCCCTTGGAAGGTGTGGTTATTGTCTTTAAAGAGCTCAAATGGCTCCTTACGAGGCGTTACGTACATACTATCCCGATAAGGTCGCCAGTCAATTTTAACCTCTTCCCCTCTCACCTGTGGTACTTCAATCCCACCGCGCATTTCTTCAAGGTCAAATCGTTCTGCACTTGCCAGCGTCTGTTTCGGCATAAACTGTATATCCTCGGAGTTGATCGAAGCATTGAGGTAACTCAAGTCTCCTTGGCCTTGCAATCCCTTGTTGCTAAGGCTAATCGCACCGGTATAGTTACCCTTACCCTTATAGGCGGGGTAGCCCTTCTCCGGTGTCTCTGTGACGAAACCTAAGGAAAGGTCTTCGTCTCGCAGTTTCAAGGTTTCCGTGAAATCTGGGAAGATACTCGCGGACTTCATGGTACCCTGGAACTTAATATCTTTTGCCGTGTACCCATCCAATTGATTAAAGCTAAAAGCCTCCAATTGGAAGAAGAAAGAATCTCTAGGATAGGTAGCGATGGAATCAATACCTTCATAAAAGACGTAAGAATACCCCCTAGTCCTTAGTGAAGGAAACATGGCTATATCATCTTTACCTGACTTGTTGGAAGGTGCATCAATCAATAATACTCCTTGCAATTGTTCAATCCTCGATCCTAGGGCTAGAGCAACCTTCTCTTTATCCCGATCCGCTTCTCCCGTTGGCACATAGAGATCAAAGAAATCCACGGAGTCTAGTTCAATAATAAACTTATCATAATCAAAGCGGAATTCTCGTCCCTCAAGTATACTGTAGCCAGCATAAATGCGACCATCAAAGTCCATATCCCGGTGTGCCTTCAAGGTTACTTGTTTATCATCGGGCATGATAGCAACCTTTTGCCTCGGGCTGAATTCGATACTTTTAACGCCTTCTAATTGAATTACATCATCCTTCAAGTTAAATACCCCATTGGTACCCCTGGTGGCAGATTTGATTCTAAGTGCATCATAATCCACCTGTTTACGGCTAGCGTTGGTGTAGTGGAAAACTTTCTCCTTCACTTCTACCAACTGCTTATCATTATCGTAGTTGATAAAGCCTTCACCTACCAAGTTGTAAAGCAAACTCTGAATGTTATCTACTGTAAAGGATGAATTGATTCTTTTTGCCAACAAGTTGGCATCGATGAAATTGGTACCTTCTTTCTCTGCCGTCGCCTTCATGATGGCGATGGGATTAGAGGTAGCAATATTCTGAAATCGCTCAAAATCTCGGAGGTTGAAGTAACCAAAGGATTCAAAGTAGACATCCTCCTTAGAAGAAATACTTACCGTCGGTTTTCCAATCACAATGGAATCCCTACCGATGTAGGCATTAATCGTCTCGGCATCAATATTCACCTCATGCAAAGAATCAAAGAAAGGATTACGATCACTACCCCGTTGGCCCCGGGATAGCTGGATTTCTTTGGTGGGAATTTCGAAACGCAGGTTTACAGAAGGGTGATATAGGGAATCAGCGTCAAAATAAAGTACAGCCTCTACCCTTTCTCCCACAATCCGCTCTTCCCTACGAATGGTGAACAGCTCGCTATCTCCTTTAAAGATTACCTGGTCATTATCATCCAATAGGGTAATTCGGGCTCTTTCTTCTTTACTGCCAAAGCCATACAAGGTGGTCCCCTGCATTCTGATTCCTCCTTGGTACTCCACCCCTTGCCCTAGGTTGTCGACTTCCAATCTTGACTTATAAGACTCAAATCTAGGGAAGGAAGCACTCGTTACATCCGTACCAGCGACTAGCTTATCACTAAAGGAACCTACTATGGTTTCTCCACCAAAAAACAGCGGGTAATGCAGGTAGGCGGTATCTACCTTGTACAAACTCTTCTTCACCTCTAGCTCATAGTCCGTCAATTCCACATACACACCAGCATCCAACCCGGCTTTCTCCCAAGTGGCTTTTCCACCCTTCCCACGCCAGATACCTTCGGTAGGAATAAAGGTTCCGGTCGTTTCATAGATTAGTAAAGAATCGGCTTTTCTCACCGCGACAAGATCCAATTCTTCGAAGTTCACCTTCGCTTCATGATCCAAATACGAGAACGTAAATTTATCGCCAGGACTATACCAGGAGGTTCCAGTTTCGGTATATCGAATTGCGCGGTGTTCGAAGAAGGTCGATGAAAAACTCAAAAAGCTCCGGAAATCTTTATTGGTTCGGTTCTCACGATCTTTCAGTAACTCAACGACCACCTGGTGCCACTCTTGAAAAGCCGGCTTCTCGCTCAATCCTTGCTTAGCTTTCAACAAGGCATTGAAATAATCACCAAAGTAGGGATTAGCCGTCATCCGCTGTTCCAGCATGATATTTGAAGTCTTCAAAATCTCTTCCACCTCCTTTTCGTCAAACATCCCTCCTTTGAAGACCAGCTCGAATTCTTTAAAAGTCTCTTCAAGGGCCTTCTGTTTTCCAGAAGTCATAAAACTTCCTAATTGAGACATAAATTCGGATGGATTTTCGGAAAACTCCTCAAGCCGTTGAGCAGAAAGTGTTACCCCAATCCCGAGGAGGAAACACAGGAGATAAAGCTTCTTCATAAGACAGGATTCATGATATTAAGGAAATGCAACTCCACTTGTCCAATCGCTTCTTTTCATCGATAGTGAAGCCCACAGTTTTCGCGCTATTCAGTACCAGTTCTTCATCCTCTTGTAGGATACCTGAGATCAATAGTATCCCACTTCTTTTTAGCTTATTATATAACGTCTTTAAGCTATCTAAAATTACATTTCTATTGATATTAGCTAAGATAACATCATAGCCGCTATCGAGTACGGCATCAAGCCCACCTAAATAGACCTGAACTACGTCCACGTCATTTAACTGACAGTTTTCTATGGCATTCTCGTAGGCCGGCTTTTCTATGTCAACTGCATCAATTAGCAAAGCTCCCATTTTAGCCGCTAGAATGGCCAGGATGCCCGTTCCTGATCCAAAATCCAGAACCTTGCTTTTTTCCAAAGGAAGGTCTTTCATCATCTGGATCATCATTCGAGTAGTGGCATGATGGCCTGTACCAAATGCCATTTTGGGGTTAATTCTAATCTCGTGTTTGACGTTACTTATTGAGGGATGAAAATCTGCGCGGATACCGCAAAAACTATCGACTATGATTGGCGTGAAGTTTTCCTCCCATACCGCGTTCCAATTTTGATATGGGATTAGTTGTCGTTCATACTTGAACGGAACTTGCGATTGGAGGTTGCTTAGGTGAGCTTCCAATTCGGGAGTGGCATGATCTGCGGGGCAAAAGGCTAGAATTTCGCCTTCTTTTTCCTCAAAGGCACTAAAAGTCATAGCCGATAGAAAAGCCAACAGGATATCCTGTAGGTCTTGATCTACCAAAAATCTATATTGGTAACTATCCATATGTTTATTGGTCTGAAGAAACCTGACCTGTTCGGTATTTAATAGTAGATGGAGCTACTCCCACTTCTAAAGCAATCGGAATCTCCGGGAAAGCTTGCTGGAATCCAATCTTTATGATCGCGATGTGATGTACGGCGTGATCATGCGCAAACATCAATTCTCTGCCTACTGTACTCTTTAAGAGTGGCCTACCATCTGATGAATCAGAAGAGAAGTCAGCTAAGACCTCCAAGGATCCTAATTCTTCAAAAGCTTCAATTCGTTCCGCAACTTTCAAAAAAGCAGCCTTTGCGTAGGCAGGGTTTCGTTCTATCTGGGGATCTCGCTCTCGTCTTGCATAGTCAATCGTTCCTCTAGAAACATCATTGACCAAGCATTGGTAAAAGTCGAATATATGTCGAAAATGCTGACCTAAACTGGATCCGTTGTAAATGGGAAGTGGACGAGCATATTGTTCTTCATTGAGTGATCCGAGAAGGTCGACGACCTGAGCAATAATGTTTCTTGTTCCTGTCTTACAGTCCATATTGTAAACCTATATTATCTGGTTAAGTGGGGTAAAGGACCGAGAGCGCAAAAACTGTGCTAAACCGTCCCTTTACTTGCCTTCAATGTATTCATCAAGAGAGACACTACCGTCATTGGACCAACTCCACCTGGAACGGGCGTGATCAAACTAGCTTTTGGAGAAACCCCTTCAAAATCTACGTCTCCACACAAACGATACCCCCTTTTACGGGTTTCATCATCTACTCGGTTTATACCTACATCTATGATCACGACTCCTTCCTTAACCATGTTTGCCTTCAGGAATTCGGGTATCCCGATGGCTGCAACGATGATATCAGCCCGACGTGTATGTTCTTCCAAATCTTTCGTGCGGCTATGACAAATAGTAACACTTGCATTACCTGGATAGTTTTTTTGTGCCAAGAGAATGCTCATCGGCATACCGACAATATTACTACGCCCTAGCACCACCACCTCTTTGCCTTCGGTTGGTACTTCATATCGCTTGAGCATTTCCATGATTCCATTGGGAGTGGCAGGCAGGTAGGCCGGCAAGCCTTGCGCCATTCGTCCGAAGTTACTGGGGTGAAAGCCATCTACATCCTTTTTGGGGTCAATGGCCAAGGTAACCTTATGTTCATCTATATGTTTGGGTAAAGGAAGCTGTACAATAAACCCATCAATATCCGGATCCTGATTTAGTTTTTCTACCACAGCCAACAATTCCTCTTCACTAATGCCAGCATCTTTTCTGATGAGTGTAGACTTAAATCCCACTTGTTCGCAAGAGCGCACCTTATTTCGAACGTATACCTGACTTGCGGGATCCTCTCCTACCAAAACAGCAGCAAGATGTGGTATTTTATCTCCATTAATCATCATCGAGGCGACTTCAGTTGCCATCTCGTCTTTAATTTGCTGGGCTAGTCCCTTTCCATCTAAAATATTACTCATCCTTCCTATATATAGCTTTGTGTGATTAAAAAAGTAAAAATAGGAATTAATCCAGGTAAGCGACTTGCCCTCGACAAAGAATATAAAAAAGTGCTGTTTTTAGCTACTTAGGGCGCGAAGTGACCGCTCAATTTCCAGGAAAAAAATATTTTTACAGTGGGAGGCTTATCTATAAGGATTTAAATAGTGAAAATTAAAATTGTTATTGAGGCTTGAGCATACAAAAGCCAGCAGATCCATGGATAGCCCCTCTCTGAGGCGGGATGAGAATCCCGCTGCATTGTTAATTTTTCCGGGATGCGACAAAATTCTATTAGATTTTTTTACTTTTGTTGGTGTTCAATAGCAACAGATAACAAACTACTTAATTGCTCCATTTCCCTGCTCAGACTCCTCTCACCGTTCTGTGAGTCGGTAGAAGACTATTCTCCAAATAGACATCTGTACTCTGATTACTTTAGCCCTCGAAAAGTAATGTTCACCTTAAGATATTGTCGTCCAATAACTTATAATCTATGGTCCCAATTAACAAACCTACTAAATTGATCCTGATGGCAATATGCAAGAGAAGCTACATCACCCTCCTAGTCCTATTAACTGGCCTGAGCAGCTCGCTTCTTGCTCAATCCAATGTCTTTGACATTACCCAAGATCGAGTAGAAACTTGTTCAGGTACTTTTGTAGACAGCGGAGGCTTGTTTTCGGCTTATGGCCCAAATGAAAGCCATACCATAACGATCTGTCCGGAAAACGATGGTCAATATGTGAAACTGACCTTTACCTCGGGGCTAGATATTGCCGAGCTGGATGTAATGACCATTTATGATGATACCACCACAAATGCTAACCGAGTACTCATCACTTCTTCCGAACTCGAAATCCTAACTAACCCTTTCGCAGCGGCAGCCACTGCCATCAACCCGACTGGATGTTTGACAGTTACTTTTACCTCCAATGAAAGTGTACAGCTCAGCGGTTGGAGTGCTGATGTTACCTGTACTCAGCAGTGTCAGATGATCGAGGCGGCCATTACAAGCAGTACGCCATTAATTAATCCACCAGATACCGGATATATCGATGTTTGTCCTGGTGAATTGGTCAATCTCACGGGACAAGGAGTCTATTCACAGAATGGATTGTTTTATCAACAATCTGATATGACTTCAACCTTTGTTTGGAACTTTGGTGATGGTACCGAAGCAGTTGGCCCTAATGTAACGCATATATATGATGAGCCAGGTGGGTACGTAATACAGTTGACTATAACGGATCAAATGGGATGTACCAATTCCAATTTCTTAACTCAACGGGTTAGAGTAGCTCCGTATCCTAATTTCAGTACATTCACTGATTTTGCTGCACAGACCTGTAGCAATGATACGATTAGTTTGAAAGCGTCTACTGATCCGGCGGCTGGTGGCAATGTAGTAGCCACACCAGGTGAGGCTGGCTTCCTTGCGGGTGGTGTACGATCCGATTCCTTGGCCTTACCAGATGGAACGGGAACCGTCTATGAAACCAGCATCCTATTGACTGATTTTGCTCCGGGTCAAGTGTTAGAGAACGCAGATGACATTGAAAATGTGTTTGTTAATATAGAACACTCCTGGATGTTCGACCTAGATGTGTTCGTTCGTTGTCCAGACGGAACACAAGTCATTCTACAAGAACAGACCTTCGATGTAGATGCAGTATTTCTAGGACAACCCATCGACGGAGATGAAAACATCCCAAATTCTGTTGGGATTGGCTACGACTATTTTTGGGTAGCAGATCCTGCTTTACCGACCTGGAGAGAATATTGGGTACAGAATGATCCAGACACCTTACCTAGCGGTAATTACCGTCCTTCTGAAGCAACGATGTTCGAACCTTTGGTCGGCTGTCCATTGAATGGAGAATGGACAATCGTAGTACAGGATCTCTGGGCAGTAGATAACGGCTGGATCTTCGAATGGGGTATCAACTTTAACCCCGATATCTACCCAAGGTTGGAGCGATTCTCTGTTCCCTTGGTAGATCTAGCTTGGCAACAGAATCCATCCTACCTATACAATTCAGCAGACTCTATTGCAGATATACTGCCCTTTGCGGGAAGTGAAAGTTATACTTTGAGCGTTCTGGATGAATTTGGTTGTACTACGGATACCACGATCAATGTAGTGGTACTGCCCAACAATCATCCTGACTGTCGAGATTGCCAGGAGATTATTCAAGAAACAGCTGACATTCTCCAGTGTGACCCAGAAGCAGTAACCTTTGATGTAGATGCGAATGTGCCTACAGCTGAAACCTTGGTATTTTCTTCGTCTCCTAACCATCCAATCGGCGCAGCTAATAGCCCACCTTCTGATCCGCATCGGAGTTTTCTCGCCGTCAATGGTGTGCGGCCGGTCGACCTGAATAGTGTTTTCACCCAAATATCCTCGATTTGCATTGATATTGAGACTGATTGGGTCGATGATCTAGAGATATATTTAATAGCGCCTAGCGGGGAAAGGCTGGAGCTTTCCACCAATAATGGTGGGGGCGGTCAGAATTATACCAACACCTGCTTCAGTCCGAATGCCCTAACGAGTATTACGACTGCAAACGCTCCCTTCACCGGTACTTTTCAGCCGGAAGGAAGTTGGGCCAACCTAACCGGGGCAACGATTAATGGCAACTGGGCACTTGAAGTGAGCGATGC
>CAJXPD010000299.1 GCA_913057785.1 uncultured Lewinella sp.
ATCCATTCCTGACCACTTTGCGGTTTGATAGCCCAATAGATAACCCAAGCCATTGTGTAAGGCACAAGCCACGATCAATAGTGGACCAATGGCAAGTAAACTGTCCCTGCCTGCAGCGGTAATAATGGCGATGATAACAGCTATGCCTACCATGGATAGCTTGGGCATGGCTCGATCCAGCCAGGGGAGCTTCCCACTTAGATATATGTTGAATAGCAGGCCAAGCCCCACAGGTAAGATCACGATTTTAAACATACTGAAAACCATGGCCCAGAAGTCTATGGGAACTAGCTGTCCAGCTAGTAGCTTCATGAGTACTGGGGTGAGTAGAGGAGCTACTAGGGTAGCGATGGCTGTCAAGGTTAGGGAAAGGGCGAGATTGGCGCCAGCGATGTAGGACATGACGTTGGAAGCTAAGCCACTAGGAGAGGAGCCCACCAGGATGATTCCGGCTGCAATTTCAGGTGGAAAATTAAAAGCTACGGTTAATGAAAAGCCAATCAACGGCATGATGGTAAATTGGCAAGCTAATCCAATTAGCACCCCTTTGGGCATTTTCAAAATACCTTTGAAATCGTCCAGACTCATGGCGGTTCCCATCCCAAACATAATGATCATTAGCAAGGGAATGATGAGGGATTTTAGCGAAAAGCTACCCCAGGTCTGTAAGGTTTCGGGAAAAAACAAAGCCCAAACTACGGCCACGATTACCCAGACGGTAAAGGCAATATTGCTTAGTTGTTGAGACTTGCCTAATCTGTAAGCTAGGAAAGCGAGAAAAGCGATTAAGGTTAGGCCAAGGGTAGCATTGTCGAAAAGGGTCATTCCTGTGGTAACTTTTTAAGTAACTGTTCAGCTTTCGCGTACCAGTAATTGTCTGCTGGTATATCGGACAATACCGATCGGCACTGGGCGTAATTTTCTTGTTTCAGATAGGCCAGGGCCAAATACCATTGAGCGGTGGTTTGGTAAACGGATTGCCCATTGCTTATGGGAGTCAGGCGGGTAATAGCATCTTGCACCTGATCCAGCTCTAGGGCCGCGATACTGGCGTAGATCTGAGCTTGCGTATCATCAGCTTGTGTTGCTAAGTATTGGTCAAGTAGGTCTAGTGCTGTTCCGTATTCTGCAGTGTTAAATGCGGTTTCAATGGCGGTCAATTCTTCCCCACTAGTCCCACGTTCTTGCAGGGAGAGGGGCCGGTGTTCAGCAAATTGTTGATAACTAGGAGGTGCATTAAACCAAGTCGGAACCAGTAAAACCAGGATAATTGCGGCTGCGGCTGCCCCCGCAATCCAGTAAAGACGCCGTCTGATAGGTATCCTCTTTGCTGTTGGCTCACTTGCATCGACGAAGAATTCATCACCCAGGTCGGCTATTTCCGCCTTCAGCTTTTCACGCCCTGGCCGAACGGCTAAGAAGTCCTCCATCTGCTTTCTTTGGGAAAAGGATTTTGCCAATTCGGCGTCTTCCATCAGTTCCTGATCAAAAGCCTCGCGTTCAGCCTCGCTGAATTCATTATTGAAGTATTTTTCTATTTTTTTTGAGTAATCGTCACTCATAACTCATTGCTTTAGGCCTCGGAAAGGAGTATTCTCCAGCGTTCCACACAGGCATTTTTACGGCGATATAATGCGTTCGCAGTACTGAACGATAATGTTTGTATAATCTCTTCCGTGGAGCGCCCGCCTTTGATCAAAGTCAGCAATTGCTGGCAAAGGTCGGAAAGTTGTTTAAAACTGTTTTCCAGTCTTTGGGCTTGGTGGTGAGCTTGCTCCGTAGCAATGAGCAAGTCCTCTATATTGGGGTCATTTTCATCTGTATATCGCTGCAAATTTTGATTTCTTACCTCCTGGTCTCGTTTATTTCTATTTTTTTTATCCAGCCACTTGTAACGGACTATTCCCATGAAGTAGGCACCGAATGAACAAGGGAGCTTAAAATCCTGTCCGGCCACTTTGTCATAGATGGCAACTAGCGATTCTTGAAAGATATCTTTCGCCTCTTCTCGCTGTCCTCCATGTTTTATGATCCAGGCGCTCACCTTAGGCGCATATTCTTGGTAGATGTGCTTTAAAACTGCTCGATCACCTTTTTTTAGTCCATCAAGTAGTACTTGGTCTTGTTGTTCAGGCATTGTCAAACGCTTTTCTAAGAACCAAATATACGCAAGTAATTGCTGAGTACTGAAGGGGTGAGTACTCAGGGGGTGAGTGTTTTTCTAAGGCATTGATAATCTGTGTTTTAGTTTTTTGGTTGCTCCCCAATCGGCGAATTACTCACCGGGTGAGTACTCAAGGGGTGAGTAAATTTTTTTTCCGGCAAAAGGTAAGATTTCAGAATCCCACCAGACATAGCTACAAAACCAATGACCTTCTACAGTAATCAAGCATGTCATTGGACCATAATCACCAAAATCCAAAACAATGGAAAAAAAGTTATCCTCGCTCACTTTGGTTTTATTCCTTTTGCCTTTCATGCTGGGGGCTACAAATTCCTTGCTAGCACAGCCTCCCTTTCAAAAATTGTATGGTGATGCCAAACCTCAGGGCTATTCGGAGGTACGCGTTCACGATGGAGCCATTTTTGCCTGCGGGTATCTTGGAGAAAATCCAGGTATCCTGGGTGTTTTTAGTCGCTTTGATATCAACGGTAATTTACAGTGGACCACGATGATCGAAGACACGACCGTGCAATGGCTAGATTTTGTTCCTACCAAGGATAATGCCTTCTTGGTGGTTGGTCGCAGCACGCCGGTCGGTGTCCCAGGTGGTCAGCAAAACAACAACCTGTCTGTCATTTCTAAGATTACGGATACTGGATCTGTCTTATGGACCCGGTATTATGAAAACTTGGGTAGAGAGTCTTTTTCCCGAGTGATTCGACTCACTTCCGTCCCTAGTGGTACCGGTGAGTACTATGTACTTGGGGTTGAGAATCCCAACAATTCTCCTTCTATGACGGATCGAGTTGTACTGTACAACTTTGACATCAACGGTAATATTATTTGGAAAAAGCGCCTGCAGTCCGGCAACGATAATGAATTTGTACGAGGCATGTTGGCGGTGGGGCCCAGCAGTTTCGTTATCACAGGAAATGTTGACCAAAGAGGCAAATGGGTGATCCTAGATGCGAACGGAATTCCAACTGCACAGGATTATGAATACACCCCAACGCTAACGCTCTTCCAGGATGTGGCGTTAATGCCTAACCGCGATCTCTTGCTGGGTGGAATGTACCGTCCAGGTAGTGCACAAACCGCCCTACTTACGCGTATTGATCCAGCGACAGGCTTTGCTAGATGGGCGCTGACGATCCCTGGCCGTACCCGAATTTGGCACGTTACTGAAATGGACGCGGATGGAGCTTTCTATGCACTTAGTATGGGTACTCATAATGGAGTAGATCGCCCAATGGTGCATAAATTTCAGCAGGCTGTAGTTAGTATCTTCCCAACCCTGCTTTGGTCTCGCTATATGGACGAAGGTGAAACAGCTTATGAAGTAGGGACGCTTCGATTGTATAATAATTCCGACTTGCTTTACCACGATAACCGAACCGATAATCCGAGTGGATTTGGAATGATGGATGCCCTCATCGGTCGCATGGATAGAGAGTTTTCTTCCTGTATTACCAAAGATGCTTTCCTGGAAATTGTTCCCTTTGAACTTGATCCTAGAGCAGCCCGCACGGATGTGCAAGAAAGAGAAATTCCAGAGCCTCGTATTACGGAAAGGCAACGACCCATTGAATGGTTAGAGGAAGAACTTTGTTCGGATTGTGGAAGAATAGTTCAAGATACCTTGGAAGTGGATTGTACGGACCAAACTGCTTACAGTTATAGTTTCTACGTGGAAAATCTATCCGGATATGATGTCACCGGAGTAGTGATTAATAACCTGCCTCCAGGTTGGACATTCAGCGATCAATATTGGTCAGCTCCACACCCTAGCTTCCCGATTCCCGATAATACTATAGGAGGCTCTTTTGATGTAGTAATTTATCCCCCATTTCCGATTACACAGCCTACCGAAATTTGTTTTGATGTTGTCTTCCTGAGTGGAACCTATGAGTGTTGTCATTTCAGACATTGCATTACCTTATTACCGCAAGATCCTTGTGAATCCGTCAACGTTTCTGCTACTTCCTTGGACAATGAGGAAGAGTGCTGTTATAGAGTGACCTTGGAAAACGACTATTGTGATAACTATTTCACAGGAGTGCAAACGGAAATTCTGACACCCGGTGTATACTTCAGCCAATATGCTGGTGGAAGTAACTGGATTCCTAGCCCGAATGCTGCTCAAGATGACATCGTCTGGACACACAATGCTGGATATGTCCCAACTGGGGTAGATACCGATATGTACTTCTGTTTGGATGGCATCACGAGTGCCTCACAGACCCCTCAAGAGGTAGCCTTCCATTGGCTGACTGTAGATGCCACTGGAGAAACGATTATAGCTTGTTCCGATACACTGAGATTTGAATGTGAATCCTGCTTGTTGGTGGAAGAGAATAAGTTGGAGTGTATTGATAACAATACCCTTAGCTATACGCTGACTATAACGAACAATACGGCACCAGCAGTAACTTCCAACATGATCTTGTTGGAAATGCAGACTCCTGGCTATAGCTTCAATCCGGATTTTATTAATGTCACTTTAGCGAGTGGAGGAAGTACCACACAGACGGTGAATATCAATAGTGTTGCACCGCTGAACCCAGGAGATGTTCTCTATTACAAGGTAACCCTACTGGGCGAGGATGGATGGTGTTGTCATTTGGATAGCCTATCCTTGGTTGTGCCGGAATGTGGCCAACTTACACCATGTATTGATCCGAACCAGATAGACCAGACGGTTAGCTGCCCGCTCACTCCAGATGTTGTCTGTGGCTGTGATGGAAAGACATACTTAAACGCTTGCGTGGCGGAGTTCTATAATGGCTTGACTAGTTGGACACCCGGCCCTTGTGGCCAACCCATAGCTAGACCTGAGGAACGTGCTGTCTCTGTGCTGCTATTCCCTAATCCAACACCTGGAGATTTGCAAGTTAGGCTACCGCGACCTGATACTTATCAAGTACAAGTGCTAGACCTCAACGGAAAGGTCTTGATTGAAAAACAATACCATGAAACGACCCAATTTCAATTATCCCTAGATGAACAGCCGGGTGGTATTTATTATCTGCGAGTAAGAGGAGCTAAGGGCTTCACGGAACAACGTTCCTTTGTGAAGATAAATCCCTAAGATCAAATTGATCGGCCCTTTTGATCATCAGTAGTTTACCCCCAAGTATGGGTTTTATCCCAAAACCGATGCCCAGTACTTGAAGGCCTTTCCCCTCCCTGGGAGGGGCCTTCTTTATCAACGTAAATGCTCAAGTGCATTACTTATTGCTTACATTTAGAAAAGCTTAGTAAACTGAAGGAAGGTGGGTTTGAAACAAGACCAAATCCACCCTAGGAACTAATATGAAGAAACCGTCAAATAAGTACTAAGACATGATTACGTGGCTTTTGAATCCGCAGTGAGCCAATTTTGTTCGGAACAAGGCAGAGCGGCCTAACCGATTGTCAAGCGTTGCAGACAAAACTCACTACTTGAGGTCCAAGGTGCCCAATGTAAACATGATCTACATCCAAATCAACCATAAACCACTTTTCAAAAATGAAATCACAAGCAGCCTTACCCCTTCTTTTATCACTGCTTTTTATCTTTTCTACAGCCAAAACCCAAGTTGCCTTTTTTCAGGAAGACTTTAATAATGGCCTACCCAATGACTGGACACAAGAAACCGGTGACGACCGCCTCATTTGGCAGGTCCGAGGAGATGGCGAGGCCCTATTTGGTCAATTTTGGAATAATCGACAACGCCTCGATTCTCCTTCGGATGGCGGTGCAGCTGTCTTCGATTCTGATGGTTACCAATCCAATCCAGAGACTTTAATCCCCTTCCCGCACCGGGCAGGCTTGATCTCTCCCGTAATCGATATTGCTGGGCGTGAACGGGTGGCCATCCAGTTCTATCAATACTACCGTAATTTCGAAAGCGTAACCCGGGTGGGGGTATCCTTTAACGGTGGTCTGAATTGGGAAGATATCCCGGTAAATCAGGGTGTTCCCAGAGCCGCTGAAACTTCTAATTCTAACCTGGTATTTCTTGAACTGACTGAGTTTACAAGAGAACAAACTCAAATGCAGATTCGATTTTTGTTTGAAGGGAGTAACTTCTTCTGGATTATTGATGATGTACAATTGCTGGAGTTACCCCCAGAGTTTGGAGAGACCTTTCCTGCCTTTTTAGCAGATAGTCTCACTCAGTGGGAAATTCCCTTTTTGGTAGATTCTCTAGGTGGCGCCTATCCGCCTGATGAACTAGCCGTGCAGTGGTCAGCGACGGCTACTGAGGAATTCAAAGATAGTTTGCGTCAAAAATTACAGGTTGTGTCCTACGATACTTGTACCTGCAGTGATCTTGAACTCTTTCATTTTGCTGATACCTTCGAGATTGACCTTTCTCAAAACCTTTTGGTCAATGGTGATTTTTCCAGTGGAGCCCAGGGGTTCCGCAGCGAACTCAATAATAATTGCGGTAATTGTAATGCTTCTTCCTATTGCGTGGGAACGCAGATGACGGATATTTGCCCACTGAATGCCACCTGGATGAGCAACAATTTCTCTGCCTTTGACGACCCGGGTGCCAATCAATTTTTGATTGTCGATGGCAGTGTCACGCCGGGCGTTGATCTTTGGTGCCAGGATGTGATGCTGGAAGCGAATGAAGATTATCTCTTCGCTTTCAGAGGGCGAAACCTAGTGGCGGGTAATCCGACGCCACAGCTCCAACTTCAAGTGAATGGGACGCCTGTTACACTTGATATCATCGAAATGGATGCTACCGGCAACTGGGAGCTGTATTTTGTTCAATGGACGGCAGCGACGACCGCAACGGTCACCCTGTGTCTGGAACAGCTAAATGGAGGATTGATCGGGAATGATTATGGTATTGACGATTTGATACTAGTAAAGGATGGCAATACCATTCTGAATATCCAAGAGAAGAAGGCCACTGCGGATCAGGAGACGGATGGTGTTCAGGAAACGGACTTCAACTATTACAATGGGGATTTCCTAGACATTAAGAATACCCCTGCTTTCTATGGCGATACCTATCCCGCCCTCCCAGAGCCTCAGCCAGCGCTAGAAGAAGAGGTCGTAATTGCCATTTTGGATACTGGCATCGATTACAACTATAAGCAAGATATTCCGAATGTGGGGCCAATCACTATCGGTGAGTATCTCCGCCCTAGCCTACAGGCCTGTTATCCCGAGGATATTCTAGGTTGGAACTTTGTCCACGCGGACGACCCAGTCCTTCAGAACAAGCCATACGATGATCATAGTCATGGAACCCATGTAGCTGGAATTATTATCCAGAATTGGCAGGTGTTGACCGATGATTGCTGTGAACTAAAGATTTTGCCCGTCAAGACTCATGACTTTAGAGGACTAAGCAAATTATTCGATGTGAGCTGCGGGATCTACTACGCCACCGAAGAAAAGGCGAATTTCATCAATGCTAGTTGGGGGTTTAGTGCGGTCCAATCTCCCACAGATGGGGTTTTGCACAATGCGATAGCCTATGCCAGGGATCAAGGTGATATTCAACTGATCACTTCAGCTGGGAATGAAGGAGTATCGCTGGTCGATTACCCTGACTATCCATCCAACTACGATCTCAGTAACGTGTTATCTACGGCAGCTCTAGATAGCTTAGAAAATTTGTGGTTATTTTCTAACTTCTCCGATTTCTGGGTAGAGTATGCGGCGAAAGGAGTTGGAATCCATAGTAGCGTGCCTGCAGGTAGTATTAATGGAGATCCTTCCATCTTCTGGACCGCTAAATCAGGCACATCTATGGCGGCTCCGGTCGTAACGGCTGCTGCCGCTAAATTAAACTGCCTGGAATACGAGGATAGTTCTATTGATATCTTTGGAAAATTGCAGATTCTTAGTGAGCAATCCACCCCCTTGATTCCATCAGTATTGGATGGCAGGACTATGGATGTGCACGATCTGATTGGCAGAATTGATGATTGCATGTTGCAGGTCACTGCGGTAATTGATCTGGACGGGCGGGTGGATGTAAATGTGTTTCCAAATCCTTTCAGTGGTGAGCTTACGATTAGAGTGGATGAGAGTACAGTACAGTTTCATCGCTTGCTGATTACAGATGCCCTCGGCAGAGTTATTGCTCAGCATGCCCTCAACGTTCCTGCCTCCACTTGGACTAAAGAATTGAACTTGGGACATTTACCAAGAGGTGTCTATCAATTGCAATTGTTGGCTCCGGAAGGACAAGTAACCCAATTGATTGTCAAACAATAAAGTCTTGTCTTAGACGAGGACTTTAAGAAGTTCGCCGAGAAAAGCGTGCATTTTTCGTAATAGAGACCTACATTAGAGGAAAGAATTGATCACCTTTCCTCTAATCTCTATGTCCAATCGCCTCAAAAACTACTGCATTCTACCTTTCCTGTTTATTTGCATCAACCTTATTTCACAAGAAAAACAATTTCCCAGCTTTGCCGAGGCCTTGGCTTGGGCTCGATCTTCCGATCAATCCTTGCAGGAGGCATTGCCCGTATTTAACCAATCCATTCTAAAGGCCAAGCAAGAAGGATATCTGGATACGGTCGCGCTATTAACGCATTACAAGGCCGTAAAATACTATAGAGTGGACATTGATTCCGCGCTAGCCATTAATGCTAGGGCCATTGATATGCGGATGCAACAAAAGGATCGGGAAGGGGCCTCTCGGAGTTTTTATAATCAGGGCTTGTTTTACAATGCCAAAGGTGAACCCGATGGGGTAAAGGAAAGCTTTGAAGCGATCCTAGATCTTGCGTATAGCAAAGACAACCCCATGTTTGTGAGCAGCTCTTATCGCTTGAGTTTAGCCGAGCGGGATCGAGGGGATTATGAGCGAGCCTTATACTACCTAGATATTGCCTTCCAGCCTTTAGTAGAGGATGCGGAAAAGTCTCGCAGGGATAGTACTAATCTAGGATTGCTTCATCATGCTTACAGTACGATCTATAATCAGATGGGCGATAGTCTGCTGTCCTTGGAAGCGAAGGAACATCTTCGAGAGGAAATAGCATTGTATCAAACCTTAGGATTGGATAATCGTTTGGCAGCTGCCTATTTTGAATTGGGCAGTGCCTTCGAAAATTTGCATCAATATGATAGCGCCATCTATTTCTTTGAAGAAGCTAAAGTAGCGTATGCTTTACTAGAAGACGAGGAGATGGTCAACGATGCCCAGAATAACCTCAGCTTACCTTTACGAAAATTGGGACGATATGCTGAAGCTTTGGCCGCGCTACAGCAAAGTCTTCGAAAGCATGAGACTACAATAGGAGAAGGGCCACATCCCGCCAAAGCTCGTTTGTATGATAACCTAGGAGAAGTCTACTTGGCCAAGGGAGAAATGGAAAAAGCAATCTTTCACTTTCAGCAGGCCATCGCCAACGTGGTGCCTTTTCGTGGCGCGGATGGTATCGCAGCCAATCCAAGTAGAGAGGCGGTGGAAGACCTGGTGGATAAGGAAGACCTATTGACCTATCTAAGGGATAAAGGGAGAGCTTGGCAGGCCTACTATCAGAAAGATAAAGAGAATAGCCATTTGCAACAGGCTTTGCAGACCTTGCTCTTGGCAGATTATGTAGTGGAGGGAGCACTTAGATGCTGAATCTAAGTTGTTTTGGAGAAGAAAAGTTCATCCCATCTACGAAGAAGGCCTTGCCATTTGCTATGCCTTAGGAGATACGGAGCAAGCTTTCTACTTTATGGAGAAAAGCAAGGCCATCCTTTTATTGGATGCCTTGATGGAGATGGATACTCGAAAATGGATTGATCCGCAACTAGCCGAACAAGAGCTTTCTCTGAGTGAACAGCTCATTCAGGCTAGGCAGGAATTGAAGGCCAATCCGGATGATGCTGGGATCCGGAAGAACATACTGGATGCCCAAGATCAATTACAAGCTATACGTGAAGATATTCAGTACCAATATCCCGAGTATTACGATTTGCGTTATAAGACGGCTCAGGTATCCAAGAAGGATTTTTTGGCAAGTATCCCTGCTGACGCGGCCTCAATTCAATTCTTTTCAGGAGAGAATTATACCTATATCCTGAGTATGGGGCAACTAGAGACGAAACTTCATCGAGTGGATTCAAGGATCGTGAATCCTTTAATTTTCGACTATCTTCTATTCTTTGAAGGAGCTTTTGCCATACTACAAGCCCCGGATGCCTATCAGCAGGCAGCGTATTCGCTTTACCAAAATTTATTGGATCCTAGCTTAACCACCTTCCAGAGCAAGCGATTGATTCTGATGCCTGATGGTCTTCTGCACAATCTGCCTTTCGAAGCACTGATAACAGCGATCCAGACGGGGCAAGGTATCAGCAAGTGGAATTATTTGCAAAAATCGAAAGCCATTGGTTATGCTTATTCAGCTACCATCTTGTCCAAACAACTTGAGGCTAGCCAGGTGGATGAATCGGACAAAAACAAAATTCTGGCTCTGGCGCCCTTTGCGGATGAAGGAGATGAAAGCTGGGGGGCACTAAGCTATAGCGGTGATGAGATCAATGGGATTGCTAATTTGGGGATAGGCGGGCGATTTGAAAGTGGATCGCAGGCTAGTCTGGAATTATTTCAAGAATTGGCCTCACGCTTTGGTATACTGCACCTCTCTACTCATGCATCCGTGAATGCAAAAGAAGGAGAACCCTTCATCGATTTTAAAGACGAACGATTGTATTTACGAGATCTATATCGTTTACAACTTCCAGCAGAACTAGTTGTGCTCAGTGCCTGTCAAACGAACCTAGGGGAACTGAAGAGGGGAGAGGGAGTAATGAGCTTGAATCGAGGCTTCACCTATGCTGGGGCTAAGAGTCTGATATCTAGCTTATGGAGTGTTAATGATCGGGCCACCGCCAAAATATTTGGACAATTCTATGCAGAACTTAAGGAGGGAAAATCGAAAGCCGAGGCCTTGCACCAGGCAAAACTAACTTACTTGTCCAGTACAGATTTACCGGATGAGGAGAAATCTCCCTATTACTGGGCTGGCTTTATTCATTATGGAGATGATAGTCCACTACAGCTGCAGAAGTCGAGCTTCAGCCGAAATATGTTGCTTATACTTGCTGGTTGTGCCCTAGTAGCGGGCTTGCTGTTGGGGCGATTTATGCAGAAATCGAATGGAAATTGATTTGCTGCTACAATTTGCCCAAGTGATCCAAGGCTAGATAAGCCAAGTCAATATTAACGAAGGTATGATCCTCTTTCTCCTTAATGAATTGTCTGAATTCTTCTAGAGGCAAAGTGAAAACCTCTATAAACTCATTCTCATCTAAGTTCTGCTTACCCGTAGAGCGGCAGTTCGTAGCTAGTAAAAGATATTGATACTCGGTGCTATAAGAGCTTCTTTTCCCTTTAAGCAAGACAATCTCATCTGATTCATATCCGGTTTCCTCCAAGAGTTCACGTTTGGCCGCTTCTTCCGGCTTTTCGTCCTTGTCAAGATATCCTTCACAACAACTAGTGAGGATCATTTCAGGGCCTGGCCGGTATTGTCGGATCAGGATGGCTTCTCCTTGTTCTGTAAAAGCAGCAACCGATATGTAGGGATTATTCCCGATTACATCAAAACTTGACTTCTTACCGTTTGGAAGTATAAACAGTTTCTGCCACATTTTGCGCCAACCATCATAGGCTAGATCTTCGTGTATTTTTTGCCAGTACATCATGTGCTGAAAGAGTGGAGGTTTAGAGTAAAGGAACTAGTGTAAGCTTGTTTTACATCCAATTTGATGGGGAAAGAATGCGGTTATAGATCAAAAGAAGATCCATACAACTCAAGTCGCGTTAGCAAAATTAACGTATATCTTATCATTTTAATACATTTTCACGACCCTTCTAATATCCTAAAAAAAATTAAACTATTGCTAACGCTCGCTTAACTTCTCTTAACATTTAAAGCCCACATCTTGCCGCCATCATTAGCAATTAACCACACAAAATTTATACATTATGAGAGCCATGTCCAAAGTATTTTTGACTTTTTGTTTGAGTATGATGACCCTAGTAGCCGTTGCTCAAACATCCTTTGGCCTTAGAATGGGAAGCACTTGGAGCAATGTGAATACTTCAGAAGCAATTGGAAATGCAACACCCAACTTCAAAAATATAAATGGATTTAGTATAGGCGCATTCGCCGAAATTCCAGTAGCTCCTCAGTTCTCCATCCAACCTGAAATTGGATTCACTCGTAAAGGATTTGTAGTCGCAGAAGGTTTTGATGCACCCTTATTTGGAGTGGACCTGCCCATCGGCGTAACAGCAGAAACGAAGTTTGATTACTTAGAAATACCTGTTTTAGCAAAGTATAGTTTTGGAGAAGATAAGCTAAAGGCCTATGTCGCCGTAGGTCCTAACATTGGCTACGCTTTGAATGGGCGAGTGGATACCAAAACCAATCTACTAGTAGATATTAATCTGGGATCTACCGAGATAAATCTACAAGACCAAGACTTTAATCGCATCGAAATTGGAGCCACTGGTGCAGCCGGTGTTAGCTATGATGCAGGTTTCGGTACGTTATTTGTAGATGCTAGATATAATAGAGGGTTTACTGAGGTATATAATCTACCTTTTGTAGATGAAAAAGTGAGGACCAGCGGCTTTGGCCTGAACATGGGATTTGCCGTACCAATTAACTAGAAAATACCTCTTAAAATATAAACCCCAACTAAACCAAACCCCTTGTAACCCCAATAACCAATAACTCCAAAAAACATAACCCCAATTCCAAATTCCTTTTTTGAACCACTGATGGCTTAGCTATCAGTGGTTTTTTTGTTGGATCATGTTTTGTAATCAAAATAGTTATAAATAGTAAAATAGTTATAATTTTATACTCAAAATATTGTCAAATTGAAAAGGTTTCGTATATTTGTATCAACGCAACAAACAAAAGCACCTACAACCGATTGAAAATGTATAACACCCAAAAAAGCTATTATTTCGAGCGAGTGTCAGTAAGTTGTTACTTCTTTAGGAGGGGTTCTCCCCTCCAATTTTTCTCTCACTTGAATGAAGACTAAAACACAGTCGAACCATCCCTTTGATTTATGCTCTGATGAAAAAACGCCATCTCTAATTCTCTAGCAATAGCCGTCTTAGTCTTTTACCCGCTGGTTTGCACAAAAGGTAGGTGGATAGATATTGTCTATTGCAAAGGGAAGTGAGTTGTATAGCCATTGAACCCATAGGCTATGAACTCACTTAATTTGGAAAGTAGTTTGCAATTCGAAGACATGGCAAAACCCTAAAATTCTGAATGAAAACCCTTTTGTTGTTAGCAATAATTTGGTTTTACGAGAAATGCGCTCCCTCTTGGAAACAGAAGGTTGGTCTTTAGACCAGCCTTTTTTTATGCCTGTTAGAAGCTCCAGCTTACTATGTGTTACCTATCTACAAAGTTTCGTCTAAATGAGTGCTTGCAAGGCTAAGTTGCAAGTATTCAATTCGCTACTTATAAAACTTTATTGTTATGAATCTTTCCATTCAAAATACCGGCCGAAGCTTATTGCTCGTGAGCATACTACTATTTACGGCCTGCAAAACCAACAAAACCACACAAGGCGCAATTATTGGCGGAGCTGCAGGTGGAGTGCTAGGAGGGGTGATTGGGAAAAAATCTGGAAATTCAGCAGCAGGAATTATAATTGGGGCTGCCATTGGAGGCACGGCGGGAGCAATTATCGGCAGATACATGGATAAACAAGCAGAGGAGATTCAGGAGGATCTCAAGAATGCCAAAGTGAAGAGGGTAGGAGAGGGCATTCTAATCACCTTCGATGCAGGTCTGATGTTTGATGTAGATTCCTATCAATTGAAATCTGCTACGAGAAGAGAACTAGATGAATTGTCTACCATCTTGAATAAGTACGAGGATACAGATATTTTGGTGGAGGGGCATACAGATAGCAGCGGGGCAGAGGATTATAATCAAACCTTATCCGTGAATCGTGCAAAATCAGTCTACGAACAATTACAAAAAAGGAAGGTGACAGCCACACGGCTCACCACGGTAGGGTACGGTGAACTCCAGCCCATTGCCAACAATGACAACGCAGCGGGAAGACAAAAAAACCGGCGAGTGGAAGTTGCTATCTACGCCAACAAAAAACTGAAACGAGCTGCTAAACGAGGAGATATTCCGATGGAGTAATAGTCTTTTTCTAAAGATCCGGGATAAAAAAAATGGCTGATCACTGAAGTGACCAGC
>CAJXPD010000300.1 GCA_913057785.1 uncultured Lewinella sp.
CCGGTCCAAAATATAAGTAGGCCTCACCGTGTCCATATCCTCCATAACCATAGTGGGCTTCACTACGATGTCATCTGTGCGGACCTGCCGAATCTTATATTCTCGCAGTCGTTCAGTTAGAGACTGAAAAACGGGATCTCCATGTAGTAATTCCTGATACAACAGTCGTTGTCGTTCCGCCTCGCTCCAATTCCCTTTTTGCAAGAGGGCCTGCATTGGATCATAGGCAAATAGTTGCCGTACCCCCGAACTATCCAACACCCGATTGAACAGCATCAATTCATCCAACTGCCCCGCTAGCATTCCTTTGGTTTGTCCTTTGGCCAAAGTAAAATCTACCTGCTCTTCTTCTAACCGCTTTTGTGCTCCCAGGTAGAGCGTTTGGTTCAGGCCTGGTTTCCCTCTTAAATCATCCCTACGAACATAGATCTCCTCCAACTCTTCCCCTGCAAAGTAGATTTTCCAATTGGATGCCTTGCGTTGTCCATTATAAGTGATACAAATATGTGTCCATTGGTTCTCAGGGATGGTCGCCTTGGTCATCAGTTGTGTACGGGATTGATTGCTAGGGTTAAGTAAGACCACATCCAGGTTCTTATTGTTATTCACCTGAACCGAAAAGGTCACCTTTTCCTGTGCATTCTTGGCCATTAACACAGGGCCTCTGATGCCCCCATCCAGGGATTGAATCCAAAAACTCATGGAAAAGGGTTTACCAAAATCAAATTGGCGACTGGGCTCTAAAAGCGTATATCCCGTCCCAACCATTTCAGCCCCACCAGAAAATCGCCCGGGTACTGTCAACATATCATTTAAAACGGGCGCCATCCCACCAGAAACAACTTCAAGCGTTTTGTCGTCTTCCACATAATCCAAAGGATACCAAGCTTGCAAACCCGCTGGTAAGGTGGTAAGTGCTCCCGTTACGCCATTATTAGTTGGTTGCCATGCCTTTTTCTCCTGTGCATAGGATTGTACCTGGTCATCATGCTGTTCGTAAAGCTTTTCGATATACGCTCGTTGTTCCTTAACCTGCTCCGCCGGAAGTGGCAAATAGGGCGCAGCTACCTCAATACCATAGTCCACCCGGCCTTTCTCCGGCACATTATTAAAGAAACTAAAGAGTCCATAATACTCTTCCTGGCTAATGGGATCATACTTGTGATCATGACATTGTGCACACTCGACCGTCAATCCTAAAAAAGCCGTGGCAAATGTATTGGTTCGATCCAGTACATAAGTCACGCGATATTCCTCATCAATTACCCCTGCTTCTTGGGTGATCTTGTGATTTCGATTGAAAGCCGTGGCCAGTCGCTGTTCATAGGTAGGGTTTTTATACAGATCTCCTGCTAACTGCCATTGCACAAACTGATCATAAGGCATATTCTCGTTAAAGGCACGAATCACCCAGTCTCTCCAAGGCCACATACTGCGCTCCAAATCGTCTTGATAGCCGTGGGAATCGGCGTACCTCGCAATGTCCAACCACTCCATGGCTATACGCTCCCCAAAACTAGGATCTGTCAAAAATTGATCCACCACTGTCTCATAGGCCTCCGGAGAATCGTCATTGACAAAGGCATCAATTTCGGCCAGACTAGGGGGTAGCCCCCTAAGGTCAAAGGATAGTCGGCGAATCAGTTTTTCTTTGCTAGCTCTCGGGCTGGGCTTCAGTCCCTCCTGCTCCATCCTCGCCAGCGTAAAATTGTCAATGGGGTTTTGCGGCCAGGATGGCTGTTTTACCTGAGGCAGTTCTGCTTGTTTTGGTGGAATATAGGCCCAATGGTCTTTCCAATCAGCCCCTTGCTCGATCCAGCGTGTCAGCAATTTCTTTTCATAGTCCGTGAGCGCCAGATTTGAGTTAGGTGGAGGCATCATCAGTTCTGCATCCTCACTGTGAATTCTTTGGACCAAAAGGCTTTTCTTCGGGTTTCCCGGGACAATAGCATAGGTCATACTACTACTATCCAATACCGCGAAAGCCCCTGCTCTAGTATCTAGCCGGAGGTTGGCTTCGCGGACTTTTTCATCTGGTCCATGACACTTGAAGCAACGGTCGGAAAGAATGGGCTTGATATGGAAATTGAAATCGGGCTGCTTGGGTAAGGTTTTCTGGACGGAGACGGTGGCAGCGGGATCTGTCTGACAGGCTTGTCCTACATAAATCAGCGTGAGAAACCCCAATAAAACCATGAAATTCGATCGATCATTCATATCGCAGTACATTTAAGCACCGAAGACGAATGACCAACACTACCCTTCTTGAATGTAGGGTCCCAGTCCGTAGGAAAGGAGCAGACAGCGCTTGGCCAATGCTAAGCAGAAAAGTACAAGTGGTTTTCGTTTCGGATGTTCCTAAATTTACTACAATTCTTTGGCAATGCAAGTCTGGGGTGTGCTACCCTTTACGAAAGTTCAAATGAGGTGGCTGTGAGGGGACAGAAGTCAGAGGCAAGACGTCAGAAGACAGCTATTGAGCTAGATCGAGAGTAATGGGCTTAATGCCATTATTTCTATCATCTGTCCTCTGACTTTTGACGGCGAAGCGGCCTAACAGTGAAATGGTCTGACCTCTACTCGATCACTTTATAGTCTGCGCCGCTACTAAGGATTCTATCTGGTCCTGCTGATACCCAATCTCTTGCAAAAGCACTCTGGTGTGTTCTCCGATTTCGGGAGGATCCATTCTTTTCTCTACAATAGCCTCTCCATATTCCAAAGGAAACTTGGGTAGCTTAACGGTCTTACCATTGGGCATATCTACCTCCAATAGGCCACCACCTTCATTCAATTGCGGATCCTCAAATAGATCCTCTGGGCGTGAAATAGGGGAAAATGGGATAGAGGCAGCCTCGCAATGCGCTACAATTTCCGCCTTGGTAAACTGTATAAGTCGATGCTCTAGTTCTGGCATAAACCAACTTCTTTCATCGATCCGGTCGCCATTGGTACTTAGACGTTCATCTTCCAGCCAATCCGCCCAGCCGAAGGTTTTGCAGAAGCGTTCCCAATGCTTTTCACTTATGATGCCGATGAAAATCTTATCCCCATCTTTGGTATTGAAGATGCGATAAATAGACCACGCACTGATTCGCGCTGGCATGGGTGGCACGGCATGGTCTACTTGCGAAGCATAAGCCATGTGTTGCCCCATCAAAAAGGCACAGGTTTCAAAGAGAGCAGCCTTCACGAATTTTCCTTTACCCGTCTTCTCACGCTCGTACAACGCTTGCAAAATCCCAATGTAGCCAAACATGCCCCCCGTAATGTCAATAACGGAAGTCCCCGCTCGAATGGGATCTCCAGGACGCCCCGTCATATAGGCCAGACCTCCCATCATCTGCACTACTTCATCCATCGCGTGACGCTTCTCGTAAGGGCCACTGAGAAAACCTTTTAAGGAGCAGTAGATCAATCGTTCATTGATCGCCTTGAGTTTTTCATACCCAAATCCTAGGCGCTCTATGGTACCAGGGCCGAAGTTTTCTACCACTATATCCGCTGTCTTTACCAAGTCATAAATGATGGCCTTCCCTTCTTCTGCCTTTAGATTTACCGCCAGGCTTTTCTTATTTCGGCTATACATAGAAAAATAGCCTGTTCCAAAACCTTTAAGCCGGCGAGTATGATCTCCGCTTGGGGGTTCAATATGTATCAATTCTGCCCCCATATCTGCGAGTAATAGACCACAGCATGGCCCCATCACAGCATGGGTAAACTCTAAAACACGTAATCCTTCTAGCGGTAAACTCATATCGATTGTATTTGTCGAGCCAGGTTGCGGCCCAATATTCTTCCAAAACTAAGGGCAGGAGTGATAGCCATCCCACTACAGAAGGCTTTGCCACTGGTCGCTCCTAAGCCAAGTAATTCTCCGGCAGCATAGAGCCCGGGCATCGGCTGGCCTTGCCGGTCCAGCAGCTGCAATTGGTCGTTCACTTTCATCCCACCAAAGGTAACCAGCACAGAAGCCTGTACTTCCAAGGCGTAGAAGGGCGGTTCCAAAACGCAATTCTCCAAGTAGGTCCGGCCAAAATCAGCATCGACCTTTGCTTGCACTTTTTGATTAAAGTCCTTGATCGTTTGAATCAAGCTGTCTCCGGGAAGATTACATTTTGCAGCTAGATCTTGCAATGTATCTGCTTTCCACAAGAAGCGTTCTTCCTTCGCTGCGGCCTTGATGCGAGCGGTATCCCAGCCGATCATGATCGGGTTCTCCATTCCATTTTCGCCTCTTTCTTGTAAGGCCGCTTCATCGAAGATCAACCAAAACTTCCAATCGGGTTGCCGGGTAACGATACGTTCTCGCGTATCTGCATTGCGTTCGTCTTCCGCCATAAATCGCTGCCCCATTGCATTGACATACACTTCCCTAGGTTGACGGTAGATCGAAGTAAGGACCATCGCCCAAGCCTCATTGAAATTGCAACGACCAGGAGACAAAGCCACGCCACCTAAACTCGGCAGATGATACTGTGCAAATTCAAAGTCTCCCCCAGCATCTTCCAAAACTCGATGTCCATCAGCCGTTGCCGTAGGATAGGTAGAGCTCAGCAACGGCACTCCCGGGTGCTTCTCTGCAAAGTAAGCTGGATCGCTGCCGTAACCTCCGGTAGTGAGCACTACAAAGTGGGCTTCCAGCATACGTTCTTCCCCCTGGGCCTTAGCCACTACTTGTTTCGATCCCGCCCCTTGTATCCGAAGGTCTACCATGCTATGCTCCAAGAAGCATTCGATCTGGCCTTTTTCGACTTGCTCATTCCACAAGGGTTTGAGTACTTTGAAGATAGATAAGGCTTTATCTACGCCATAATGCGTCCTTGCTGTATTGTAAGGAATGTGTCCATAAATAATCCGCGGACATTCCGGTGCAAACTCGAATCCAAGGTCCTCCAGCCAATCGATTGTACGTGGCGCTTCTTCGGTAGCCAATCGGATTAAATCCAGATCTCCTGTACTCTCATTTAGGGCTACGATATCGTCATAGTGTTTTGCCGGGCTATCCTCAATTCCTTGCGCCTTTTGTCTACGGGTACCACCGGCGCTCATATGTCCACCAGACCAATGCAAGGCTCCTCCAATATGATCTGCTTTTTCGATCACTCCCACCTTGGCACCATGCTGAGCGGCGGTAATCGCGCAGGCCATTCCTGCCGTACCCGCTCCAACGATAAGTATGTCATACATAGGCTTAGGATTTTTGGCTGAGGCTTGCGGGGTAGATACTTCCGAAGGTCTTGAAGACTTCGGAAGTATCTACCCCGCAAGCCCTTCCTTTATTTTATTTCATTCATAAAATCCGCGGGTACCGCTTCCAAGTCAGTATCCAAGGTTGCATTCCAACGATTGAGAAAACCATACATCGAAATGACGGATAACATCTCGATGATCTGGCCATCGTCATAGAATTGCTTCAGCGAATCAAAATCATCATCCGTGGTTTCATTCGGCACCATGCTGGCCTTCATGGCCAACCGCAAGGCTGCCTTTTCCGCCTCCGAAAACAGGCTGCTATTTTCGAAAGCCCAAACCGACCGAATTTTCTCGATGGGTACCGATTGATCGCGAGCCGCATTGGCAGCATGCGCTTGACAATACCTACAGCCCGCCGTAGAACTTGCCACCAAACCGATCAATCGCTTTAAACCATCATCCACTTTCCCTGGACGATAGATCGCCTGTACCAGGCCCAGGAATGCCTTTAAAATATGGGGCTGGTGAGCCATAATCAAACCGTCATTAGGGACAAAGCCCATCATAGACTCCGCCGCCTCGAAAATAGATTGCAGCGCTGGAACTTCAGCAATAGGAATAGCTGTGATACGGGACATACAGGTCTAGGCTTTTATTCTTCTTTCAATTGATAGGTTCCATGTTCTCTGAGGTATGCCACTAGTCCCCCTGCGTTAAGGATATCGATCATCACACTCGGTAGTTGGGTAGCCTGAAAACGTTTGCCACTTCTTTGGTTGAATACTTCCCCTTTCTCCAAATCTATAGTCACCGTATCACCTGCTTCAATGTCATGATCTGGGACCTCCAAGACTGGCAAGCCAATGTTGATGGCATTGCGGAAGAAGATGCGGGCGAAATAGCGTGCTACCACTACCCCAACTCCTGCTACCTTTAAGGCAATGGGCGCTTGTTCGCGAGAGGATCCGCACCCAAAATTATCTCCTGCGACCAAAATATCTCCCACCTTCACTTTCTGCCTAAATTCAGGATCAAGATCCTCCAGGACATGGGCAGCTAAGGAGGCAGTATCTAAGGTCTTGGTATACTTACCAGGAATGATCCGGTCCGTATCAATATTGTCACCATAAACATGTGCTTTCCCCTCCATCTTAAGCGTATTTTTTTGGATGAGTGATTCTTCCTTCTAGAGCAGAAGCCGCCACCGTAGTGGGGGCAGCCAAATAGATATTGGAATGCGGATTGCCCATGCGGCCTCGAAAATTTCGGTTGGCTGCAGATATGACGACTTCATCATTCCCAGGCACGCCTTGGTGGGTCCCCACGCAGGGCCCACAGCCGGGATTTAAGATGGTTGCTCCGGCGGCTACCAGGGTTTGTAAGGTTCCATCGGTAATGGCATCCAAGAGGACGGATCGAGAGGCAGGAGCAATGAGAAAACGCACGCCCTTTGCCACTGTCTTGCCCTCCAGAATATGCGCAGCTGCGTGTAGATCTTCTAGACGACCATTACAACAGGTCCCGATGAAAGCATATTGAATAGCTTGCCCTTCGTGGGGGCCTAAATTTTCTACCTGATCAGGGCTTTCAGGGATACTAAGCTGTGGCTCCAAATCTCGTACGTCAAATTCCAGCGTCTGAACGTACTGAGCATCCGTTTCTGGGAAGACTGCCTCAAAATCATAGTCAAGCTGTAATCCTTTAGGGTTTACATATCCCGTTTTCCCTCCCATTTCGGCTACCATATTGGCAATGGTCATGCGGCTAGCTACGGTCATATTCTCAAAGGCAGAACCTTCAAACTCAACTGCCTGATAGGTAGCGCCAGAAATCGAGATTTGCCCCACTAGGAAAAGGATTAGGTCTTTGGCCGTCACGCCCGGTTGCAAGGGGCCATGACAAACGATCCGGATGGTCTCAGGTACTTTAAGCCATATCTTTCCGGTCTTCATCACCGCTGCCAAATCGGTAGAGCCCACACCACAGGCCATGGCTCCAATCGCTCCGTAGGTAGGCGTATGAGAATCTGCTCCCATGAAGATATCTCCTGGTCGAACATATTGATGTTCTATCATTAGCTGATGGCAGATCCCCTCTCCTATTTCAAACAAATGGATGTTTTGTTCAGCGGCAAACGTTCGCATCATCGTATGCAAATTGGCAATGCGTTCGTTAGGAGCTGGAGCGGCATGATCAATGATCAAAGCGCATCGACTCGCATCCCAAACTTGCCCCCCACCCATCTCTTTGAAGGCTTGAATGGCATAAGGAGCAGTAGTATCTGTAGCCATTACGCCGTCTACTTCCGTAATGATCAGTTCACCAGCTTTCACTGGCCTGCCGACCTTCTTAGACAGAATTTTCTCGCTGATCGTCATGCCGTTTTAAACTATTTTTATTTCAGGATTATTCCAAAGCTTGTATAGTTGGCCTTGCAACTCTTGACCTAGGTACGTTTGCAATGCTTCGCTAATTACGGCTAGCTTCCCAATGTCGATCCCCGTTTCATACCCCATTTGATGAAGCATATGAGCTGTATCTTCCGTTGCTATGTTTCCGGTAGCACTTTTGATGAAGGGACATCCACCTAAGCCTCCGAAGGCCGTATCAAAGTATTTCACTCCAGCCTCCAGCGCAGCATAAACATTTGCCAGTCCCTTATTTTCGGTATTGTGTAAATGTAGGATGACCGGCTTCCCTTTGGCCATTTCCACCACCTTCCCCATCAGATCTCGCATCTGGTGTGGATTTGCCATGCCAGTGCTATCTGCTAAGGCCAGCTCATCAATTCCCTGGTCTAAGTGATGCTTGACCATATCCAAAACGTGGGTTTCTGCAATCTTCCCTTCGTAGCGACAACCAAAAGCACACTGAATCCCTCCTCGAACCTTTGCCCCACCTTTTTGACTCAACTCCACCATTTCTTTGAAGGCTAGCTTAGCTTCCGCCAGGGTTTTACGCGCATTCTTCTGACTGTGGGTATTGCTAGCGGAAATGGAGCAGGCTAAATGATTCAAACCAGCAGCCAGGCCGCGTTCCACCCCCTTAAGGTTTAGCACCAAGCCGCTGTAGACAACACCCTTTCGTTTCTTTAGCTGCAAGCAAAGTGTATCGGCATCGGCCATTTGCGGCACCCATTTAGGATGCACAAAAGAGGCTACCTGAATACGTTGCAAGCCCGCATCGATCAATTGATCGATTAGCCGAAGTTTCATGTCGGTCGGGACAATTTTTTCCAAGTTCTGGAAGCCATCTCGTAGGCCTTGTTCTTCTAAAATGATCATAAGCTATCAAATGGTGGAGAGCACTGTTCTTATCTTTTCAAAGTCTGGCAGGCTCTTGCCGTCCGTTATCTCCGCATACTGCAATATACCTTCTCGATCAATCACAAAGGCAGAACGCTTGGCAAATCGAGACATCCCAAGAAAATCACCTTCAAATAGGGTATCATATGCCTCCGCCACATTCTTATTAAAGTCAGACCCCAGCGGGAAATTAAGCTCGTTCTCTTCGGCAAACTTTTTTAGCACAAAGGGAGAATCTACTGAAACCCCAATCACTTCTGCATTTAGTTCAGCATACTGACTTTGATTATCTCTAGCCATACACATTTCGGTCGTACAAACACTGGTATAGGCCAAGGGGAAAAACAATAAGACTACATTCTTGCCTTTATAGTCTGCCAGCTGGATCGGCTTAAGATCGGTTCCTACTAGCGAAAAATCTGGTGCTTTTTGTCCAACGCTTGGCATGATTTAAGTTTGGTTCTTCGACATATCTCGTGTTTAAGGATTATCCACGAGATCTGTCGAAGAAGGTTACGATTATGGCAGTTCTATAAATTCAATCCAAATTCCTTCTGGGGATTTTACCACAAACACCTTTACAGTACCGTAAGGATTAATGACCAATTCCTTCACAGATGTGTGCAAGTTGACCCCTCTTTGTTCAATTAATTGAGCATATGCTATGGCATCAGACACGGGAAAGCGGTACATTAATATCCCCAAGTTAGGAGGTATGGCCCGTTCAGAAAAGTCGGTTCCCTCCAATCCCTTAACTTGCAGAAATTCAAGGCTTCCGAAATTCGTTCCCTCAGGATGAACGATATAGACTGGTAATTCGATCTGGGCGTTCACATTGTGCGGGAATCCCAACACATTTGGGCCAGCTTTTCGATCCGTACTATTAGCGTGCATGTAAACCTTAAATCCCAACTTATTGACGAAGAAATCCAGGGTAGTTTCTACGTCTTTACTAATATGTGAAGAGTTAAAGACATGGCTCAAGCGCTTTAAATTGGGATATCCTTCCAAGGTAGGTGCATGACGTTCCATCATGGCAATAACGATATCCTCGGGCCCCTTCATCAACACCTCACTCACATCGAATTTGCCAAATTGATACCGCAGCGGATCACTGACTCCATTCCACCCAGCCTTCTGGAAATCTTCGAATACGCCCTTTAAATTCTTGGCGCGCATGTTGATATCGAATATCCCACCAGGATCCCAGCTTTGTCCACTGGATCGGATGACCACTTGCTCCACCCCATCAAATTGCACCAGTCGGATAAACCCCTCTTCATCCCCTGGATTACCCAATAGGGTTTCACGTCCACTCGTTTCAGGACCTAGTCCCCAAACACTCAGTTGCTCAGCAGAACAATCCCCTTCGTACAACACCCCATACCCAACCACCTCTTGGTAGAACGCACTCGCTTTCGCCAAATCTCTTACGCTGAAAATTACTTCCCGCAATCCACTTACTACAGGAAAGATCGATGTTGAAGAAGATGAGGAGCTCATGTCAAAGGATTTATGCTACTGAAGAATATAGTCAAGCCTAAAATTGGCTGTAAGTCGTTTTGTAAATTTAGTTAATTAGATTAATTATTTATAAAGTTAACTATTTTTTTATAAATTTGGTTAGTGCATATTTGGGGATCGCTTTTGTAGGAGAAAAGTGTCATTTCCTGCCTGCCGGCAGGCCAGGTTCTGCTTAAACTAGACGATTTTCTACCCAAAGGGTGATGGCCAAAGATGCACTAAGCGACCATTCACCGCAGATAGATCCATATATGAAGTACATCATATACATATTCAGCTTCCTCTTGCTCACCTTTTCTTGCCAAGAAGAGCAGCCAGAAAATAAAACAGAGAACAGCATGGCCCAGAATGATCCCCTAGCTCCTTCCACTGTAGCAGAAGGACTCTGTGGAGGTTTACACACCGCCACAATTGCCACTACCAACCTAGAAAAATACAAGCAATTCTATGTAGATGCGATGGGCATGACCCTCGATGGACCGCTGGATATCGATGAAGCAGTGATACAGCAACAACGAAAATTATGGGGGATTCCCGCAGAGATTAGTTGGCAAACCTACAGATTGCATCGCCCCAACGTTCCGGGCTTAATCCAAATTCGTTTACTCCTGCTCGAACAGGAGACACCTAGTATTCACAAAAGCTATAGTTCCCGGGAATTAGGACCGTTTTCCCTAGGTTTTCCGAATGGAGATCAAATGCAGCTGGACAAGGAGCTACGGGACAAAGGCTTCAATAGCATGGCACCGGTGCAGGTGGGGACCATAGACCGCCCAGATGGATCTTCCTATCGTTACATTGAAACCATCTATCAAGCTCCGGATTTCCTACATGCCGTAGGGATAGAACGTAAGGATGGTGTTCCTCAGTTAGCACCCATTGATACGCTAACCAAAAAAGGGGGCCCTGGATATTCAGCCATGGTCTTAGATGATTCTGATGCATTCCTGAGCTTCCTGACCGATGTATTAGACTTGGAACTTCGAGCGGATAGACATTGGGAGACAAGTGAGGGATCAGCTTTGGGCTTAGAGCCGGGCATTCCATTCCGTTTCTCCTTAGTATACGCGAAGGGAGCTGGACACAATCATTTGCTATTTTTAGATTACGAGGACGGCAAGTTTGAGCCCCTTAACGCGGCACCGCGGATTCCCAATCAAGGGCTAGGCATGTGGACCTTCGAAACCACTAATATTGCTGAAATTGAAAAGCGAGCTCAAGCCAAGGGGATAGAAGTTGTGCAATCTCCGGTAAACTATACAGATATGATCTTGGGGAATGCGCAGGTAATGACATTATTGGCACCAAACGGATTTCTAATTGAAGTTTTTCAACGATGACGCACGGAATAGCACTAATTAAGGAAATATTGATCGGTGACTTAGATAATACAGAACAGATCAACGAAGAAAAAGCCGCAGGGAAGCAGATCCACCCGTATGCCAAGCATATTACCCGGGAATGTACCGCAATTGTCAGAAATAGGCCCGTTGATCAGAAGGGTATCTATATTCTGGAAGAAAGCTATTATACCTATCCAGGTAAAGAAACCGAAGTAAAACCATTGCTCTTCTTCATTGAACCCCATGGCGAGAAAAGCGTCCTACTTCACTCCATGCAAGTCCCCGAGCGCTTAGAGCCAGCAGAAGTGATCAATGCCAATGAGCACTTGTTCTTTGACTTCCATGAGCTAAAAGAAAGCGAACGCTTCAAACCCGCCCTCTATGAATATCACGAAGGAGAATATTTCACCGTTCATCATCCCAATGATCTGGGAAACGGCATGACCTTTACCCTCATCGAAACCTTGACCAAGGACTACCTACAAGTCATGGAATTGTTAGAGCGAGATGGCCAAAGACTCACTCCTTATGACACCCCACTGATCTACAAGCGCATTAAAACCTAGTTATGAAAAATCCAGCCGCCCTTGGTTTTGCCTTTTTAGGCATGCTAATCTTGATCTTTACCAATGGATTAACCCTCTCTGGCATCACGGTATTTGATGAATCCTTGTTGGAAACTTTCAGCTGGAGTCGTTCCACCTTAAAGTTTAGAGATTTCTTAAACTTAGTTTGTGCGGCCATTATCCTACCCTTTATCGGTGCCTTTATCGACAAATACGGGGTAAAGCGAGCGATCGTGTTTGGTCTAAGTTTATTAGGTATCTGTTACTATTTATACAGTTTTATCCAGACGCCAACGCATATGTATATGCTGCACATTGGTTTTGCCTTTGTGGTCGGCACTGCGGGGACGCTCTCCATGATCATTATGGTTTCTGAGCGAGTGAAGGAAAGGAGAGGCTTGGGTATTGGAATTGCGATTGCAGGTACTAGCTTGGGCGGCATGATCATTCCTCAAATTGGTACGAGATTGTTGGAAGATATGGATTGGAGATCCGCCTTTCAATATGAAGCCATTCTACCATTGCTATTGGTTGTGGTAGTGTTGATCTTCTTAAAGGATATCAAGAAAGGAAACGCGGAAAAGGATGAGGAAAAAGTGCAGGAGGAAGAAGAAGCCTTTACCTTCCAGGAGGCTATCCGGACTCGTACTTTTTGGGCCATTTGTGCGGCCGGTTTTTTGAGCTATTATTCTATACTTGCCATTATCTCTAACCTATTTCTATACCTACGTTCCCTTGGGTTTACCCCTGGAGAAGCTAGCAATGCTTTCACTGTTTTATTTGGATTAATGCTAGTGGCTAAATTCCTTTCTGGCTTTCTTACCGATTACCTTAGTCAGTTCACTCTATTCAAGATACAATTCGGGATTATGCTCGTCGGTACCATTGGATTAGCCATCGGGCAGACCGGCTGGGTATTCCCATTCATTGTGATCATTGGCCTGGGATGGGGCGGTATGTACACTTTATTTAACTATATTATCATCGATGCTTTCGGTCTAAAATCGGCTGGCAAGATCGGAGGTAGTATTAGTACTATTGAATCGATTGGCGGAGGATTGGGCATGTGGATGACTGGGCTGCTCTACGATTCGTATGGTTCCTATTCGGTGGCTTTCTGGGTCATTGCCGTATTTATTGGCCTTTCCCTAGTGTTATCTTTCCTCATCCGTCCCGTAAATGTTGCAGATACAGCGGAGGCCAATTTAGTCTAAGCCCTGAAGAATTAATTCCATATGCAAATAAGAAATCCACGCACTGGTCAATATGATTATGAATTGTCTGTTGACAGCAAAGAACAAATTCAGCATAAGGTAGCTGCGCTCAGGGAAAACCAGAGTGCTTGGCATTCATCTGGCTTACCACATCGAATTGCCACTTTGCAATCCTGGGCAGCACAAATTAAGATACATCAAGAAGACATTATTCAACAACTCAGCCTCGACACAGGGCGAAAAAGCATCGCACGTACTGAGTTAGGTGCCTTGTTAGGTTTAATCCAAGGGTGGAGCTTCCGTGCTCCGCAATTATACCAAACGGCTCCACGTCGACCTTCCTCTACCAATCCTACCATATTTGTTGAACAACAATGGATTCCCTATTCAGTAGTGGGTGTAATTAGCCCTTGGAATTTCCCTTTATTGCTGGCGGTAATAGATAGTATCCCAGCACTTATGGCTGGTTCTGCCGTGGTGTTGAAGCCCAGCGAAGTCACGCCACGTTTTATCGATCCGCTAGAAGCTAGCATACAGGCGGTACCAGAATTAGCCCAGATCTTTCAATTGGCAAGAGGTGGGGCGGAGACGGGTAAGGCCATCGTGGATACTGCCGACGCCATTTGCTTTACAGGCAGCGTCCCGACGGGTCGCAAGATAGCGGCGGCAGCAGCAGCTCGATTTATTCCAGCCTTCCTTGAGTTAGGAGGTAAAGACCCTGCTATTGTTCTTGAAGATGCCGACCTAGAAATCTCTACCGATGCTATCTTGAGAAGTTGCGTAGGAGCCACGGGTCAAGCCTGCCAGTCTTTGGAAAGAATCTACGTGGATGAAAAGAGCTATCCTGCCTTTATGGATATGCTGGTGGAAAAAGCCAAGACTGTTACGCTCACCACCGACCCGGACCAGGGTCAAATGGGTCCCATTATATTTGAGCAGCAGGCGGAAAAAATCCAAGCTCAAATCGACGAGGCCATTAAGCTCGGAGCCCAGCTCCATCATGGCGGAAGAGTAGAACAAATTGGCGGTGGATATTGGTGTCTACCGACTGTTCTAACGAACGTCGATCACCAGATGCGGGTGATGACAGAGGAGACTTTCGGTCCGGTTATTCCCGTCATGACCTTTTCTACCGAAGAAGAAGCTGTAGCCTTGGCAAACGATAGTATTTATGG
>CAJXPD010000301.1 GCA_913057785.1 uncultured Lewinella sp.
TGTCATGATCACTGATCAAGACACTACTTGTGCCCCAGCCATCGATTCTGCTTTCGTAGAATTCATCGCGGCTCCGGTTATTACACTCATTGATACCGTTTGTGCCGGAGACGGACTCTCGTACACTGTGACCTTCTCCGTTGAGAATGCGACTTCAGTAACCGCTAATGGTGAAGAACTAGAGGGTGGACCAGAATATGAAGTTGTTTTGCCAATTGATGATATTCTTACGATAAAGGCTAGAAATCAGTGTGCTACCTTAAGCCTTGATGAAGAGTTGATTGTTTCTCCGCCAATTTGTCCAGAATGTGACCTTACAGTTGAAGTAAGCACTGATCTTGATACGGTATGCGAAGAAAGAAATCTATGCACGACCCTCACGGCTGTAACAAGCGGTGGAACGCCTGAATTTAGCTTCATCTGGTCCCTGAATGGTGACCAATTAGCGGAAACCTCCGCCGAAATTGAGGTTTGTACACCTGGCAACTATAGCGTAGTCGTAATTGACTCAAAAGACTGTGAAGCCACTGCTTCAATTGACATCATCGAGGATTGTCCACCATGTGATATAGAGGTAGAGATCACTCCTTTAGATGTTGACTTAACGGATTGTAATCAGACATTGACGGCGGCAGTATTTGGAGGAACGGGACCGTTCACCTATATCTGGACCAGAGATGGTGTAGAAGTAGGCAATGCTGAGAGCGTTAATGTCACGGGATTAAGCGGTAACTACGTCTTGACCGTAATCGATGCCAAGAATTGTGAAGCTACCGCAATTATCCGAATCACGCCTTGCTGCCCCGATCCACAAACGGTAGAACAAGACGTCTTCTTCCCGAATGGGTTTAGTCCTAATGGGGATGGCATCAATGATATATTGAGATTTGTAATTGAACCTTCAGAGTCCGGAAATCCATTTGCGGATCTGGATGCTACTGTATTCATTTACAATCGATGGGGAGAGATTCTATTCACCTTTAATTCCTTCGAAGATACGTGGGACGGCTTTTACGACGGTAGGCTGCTACCACCTGATGTTTATGGGTACTACTTGAAGGTAACCTGTGCTTCAACTGGTGAAACCGTTATGGAAAGACGAGGAAACTTAACGATACTGCACTAAAGCCTCGGCTTTACCGATAAAAGAAGCCTCCCTGGTCATTTGACCGGGGAGGCTTCTTTCGTTAAGACGAGTACTTGGCTCACTCTTCCTCCTGCTAACGGAGGCTCTCTAGCTATTCAGAAACGGATTCGTCTTCCGTTCATACCCAACACTAGTATCTGGTCCATGCCCTGGATGCACTGCAACATCATCTCCTAGCGGGTAATATTCTTCCTTTATACTTTTAATTAGCGTATTAAAGTTTCCCCCAGGAAGGTCGGTACGGCCAATGCTACCGAAGAAGAGCACATCTCCGGCGATAATGTATCGGTCTTTTTCGCAGTAGAACGATAGGCTAGCTGGTGAGTGCCCAGGTGTGAATAAGGATTTCAATTCTGTATTACCAAAACGAATCATTTCTCCTTCGGCAATGAAGCGACTAGGATCTGGCGAAGTCTTGGCTGGAGGAAGTCCGTACATTTTTATTACGGAAGGAACCGATTGAAGAACCGGCAGCTCTCCTTCATGAATTTCAAGACCTAAACCATACTGTTCACTTACGAATTGATTGCCAAAGACGTGGTCAATATGGCAATGGGTATTGATAAGCCGTACGGGCTTTAAACCTAGATCATCGATTGTTTTCACCAACTCCTGTTCCTCAGCCGGGCTGTTGCAACCTGGATCAAAGATGATACATTCTCCCGTCTCATCGTGAACAATGTAGGTGTTTTCCTGGAATGGATTAAAGGTCAGCTTAACAACATTGGACATACTTTTACCGTTTTCCTTATGCAATTATTAGTGAAAAACTTTATCTTGATTTAATCAGTAGGTGTATTGTAATAGATGGATACCAGTACCAATCGCCAAATGGTCTTTTCCCTTCCAGAACAACAACCATATCTGATTTTCCACGTATATACTAGAAGACATATACCGGAATAAATGTACATTTTATAAACGGAATAGCCGAGTCTTGTGTTTAACAATTAGTTATTGGCGCTGGGGAGAGTTACAACTCGCTTGAACTAGCCAATAACGAGTAGTGTAGGAGAAAACTGACCGCATGCTTTGGAATATGTTCATTTCGGTGGATTACGCATCCATTTAGCCCTCAGTGCCTTCCCCTCATTGCTTGTCACCCTTCCCCGACCAAAGCAGAAAGTCAATGCAAAAAAAGTTTTATCTACTTTCCTTTTTTTCCTTCTTATGCTTCGCCCTACAGGCCCAAGTAGCGGACGTACGTTTTGGCAAAAATAGAGTGCAATATCATCAGGATTATGATGAATGGGTGCAGTATGAAAGTGATAATTTTGTCACCTTTTGGTACGGCGAGGGACGAAATATCGGCCAGTTTGTAGTACAAATGGCTGAGTATGACTTTGAATATATCCAAAGTATTCTAGAGCATAGGGTCAATGACAAGCTGGAGATTATCGTCTACACAGATGTTACCGACCTCAAGCAAAGTAACATTGGCAATGAGGAGGCCTTCACCAATTTGACGGGGCAAACTAAGATTGTAGGAAATAAGATCTTTGTCTACTTCAATGGTGACCACACCAACCTAAGACAACAAATACGAGAAGGCATAGCCTCCGTTTATCTGGAAGCCATGTTGTTTGGTGCCAACCTTCAAGAAATTGTACAAAATGCAGTAATGTTGAACCTTCCAGATTGGTTCAAACAGGGCCTTGCTGCTTATTTGGGCGCATCTTGGAATACAGAATTGGACAATCAACTAAGAGATGCCATCTTGGATGAGGACTTCAAGAACTTCGAAATTTTTGCAGAAGAAAACCCAAAGCTAGCTGGGCAATCACTTTGGTATTTCATCGGTGAAAACTTCGGACTTTCCACCGTTTCCAATCTTTTGTACCTGACACGAATCAACCGTAGTATTGAGAGTGGTTTTCTCTATGTTCTTGGTAGCCCCTATGAAGTAGTTATTAGGGATTGGATGATGCACTTTACGGCTCGCTATAAAGGAGAAGATGCTGCGAGGAATACGCCTAGTGGGCAGGCGATGAAATTCAAAAACAAACGCAAGTTACCCATCACGCAGCTGCAGATCAGTCCAAATGGGCAAAAGGTGGTTTATGTCACGAATGAAATCGGTAAAACCAAGGTATACCTGCAAGATGTCAATACAGGGGAACGCGAGGTGATATTTAAGACTGGCTTCAGAAATGCTTTCCAAACTACAGACTACAACTATCCATTACTTTCATGGAATCCCAACGGGCAAGAGCTAGCTATTCTATATGAAAAGCGAGATATACCAAAGTTGATGATTTACAATACGCTTACCAAAAAGAAGGAGATTAGCGTGTTGGCTTCTAACTACCAGCGAGTATATAGCATTGATTATGTGAATACCTTTACCTTGGTGTTTTCCGCTACCGTTGGAGGATTTTCTGATCTATTCCTATACTATACTAAAACGCGGCAATCAGAGCGAATCACCAGAGACTTTTATGATGACCTGGATGCCTCATTTGTTAATATTGGAAACAAGAAAGGTATTCTCTTTGCGTCAAATCGACAAGATTCCTTGATCGCCACGCTACGGATGGATACCATTCTCCCTACGGAGAATTTTGACATCTATTACTATGACTTGGAAACTAAAAACAAGGAATTAGTAAGAGTAACCAATACTCCTTTCGCCAATGAGCGTCAACCCATTGCCATCGATACTTCTTATTTCTCCTACTTGAGTGATTGGAGCGGGGTTTACAATCGGGAAGCAGCTTACTTGGAAGAATATCTTCATCACAACGACCAGATTATTACGTTAGAAGACGGAGAGGAAATACGCCTCCATGCCGATTCTACCTTGGCGAATATTGATTCTTTACCAGTAGATACTATTGTAATCGTTCCGGTCATTAAGCAGCGAGCAATTGCGCACACAACTACCAATTACCAGCGAAATATCGTGTTACAAGACAAGGCCTTGCGAGCGAATCGCATGGTAGAGATGATCTACAAAGACGGCCGGCCGGAAGTATACTTCTCGCCCGTAGCTATTGATACGGTGATGAACCCCAAGTTGACCAGATATCAAAACACGAAAATTAGATTGATACAGGAGTCTCCTTTGAGTGTTGTCAGGCCAGAAAAGCAACGAAAACGAAAGCGAAAGAAAGATCAAGAAGAAGAGGGTACGACGCCCGTTGCAGTCGAGCCCGTAGAAAAGGTGGCAGAAGCCCCCGCTGTGACTCCAGCCAAGCAAGATACGAGCAAGATTGACATCAGCAACTATCTCTTCCAAAGTGAATTTGATGAGGAACCAGAAGAGGAAGAAAAGTCAGCAGAAAAGGTAGCAGAAGCCGATAAGAAGGAAACGGAAGAGCCGGGTGAAGAAAACCAATCTACGGAAGAAGGTATCAAACCTAACCCTGACCTGACTATCGTTCCTGTACAAAAAGAAATAGTCAGCAGGAATCCAGAAGGTGACGATCCTCTATTGGAAGAGAAAAAAGTTTACCGCTTCCGACCGGGTCGAATAGTGCCTTATCGCTTGAAATTCCGAACGGATTTTGTAACGACCAAAATGGACAATACCCTGCTATTTGACGGGCTAGAAAGTATTGCTTCCAATCCAGATGGATTTTCCTATCCGCCTCCTGGTATTCTCTTTAAAGCCAACTTCAAAGATCTCTTCGAGGATTATGAATTTGAGGGTGGCCTGAGGGTCCCTACCTCTTTTAATGGAACGGAATACTTCGCTATTTTCAACAATAAGAAGAAAAGGTTAGATCAGCGCTTTGCGGTATATCGTCGCAACTTGCGAATCGCACAGGACAATAGCGTACAGGCTCAAAGACAGGAAAACAATATACTTTTAGGTCAGTATGGTGTAAGTTATCCACTAGATATTTTCCGTAGCATCCGGGCCACGGCTACCGTCCGTAGAGATCGAGTGTTGCAATTAGCTACCGATAGAGCTACGCTAGAACAGCCGACGGTTAGTGATCAAAGGATTGGCCTAAAACTAGAGTATGTTTTTGACAACACACTCGATGTTGCTTTAAACATCAAGAACGGGACTCGCTACAAGATTTGGGGAGAAATGGTCAAGAAATTCGCCTTGAACTTTACCGACGAGTTTTCTTTCGAGGCGGACAAAGGTTTCATGACCATTCTTGGTCTTGATGCTCGCCATTATCAACGTCTTGATCGCAACTCCATTTTTGCGGTACGTTTAGCGGCCGCTACTTCCTTCGGTTCGGAGCAGAATCTTTACTTTTTGGGCGGAGTCGACAATTGGCTTTTCCCCACAAATATCACAGAGATTTCTACTCCACAAACTGGCAATTTTGCCTATCAGACACAAGCTGCTAACCTGAGAGGCTTTGGAAGTAATATTAGAAATGGTGCCAGCTACGCCTTGATAAATTCCGAACTCCGGATGCCTATTTTCAAGTATCTTTCCAGAAGAATACGTTCCTCCTTCCTGCGTAATTTCCAGGTTGTGGGATTCTTTGATGTAGGAACAGCTTGGGTGGGCAGTTCTCCATATAGCGATGAAAACCCATTGAACACCAGCTTCTTCCCGGAAGGAAATCCAGACTCTGCGGTTAGGGTAAAAGTAACCTACTTTAGAGATCCGATCGTAGCGGGATATGGTGTTGGAGCTAGAGCCTTGCTTTTCGGATACTTCGTTCGAGTAGATTACGCTTGGGGGATAGAAACCAGAGAAGTTCAAGATCCTGTTTGGCACTTCTCCTTGGGTATGGACTTCTAATAATCGCTCCTTACTTCCTTCACAAAGCCTTCAGAACGAGAATTCTGGGGGCTTTGTGCTATATCTATCATTCTAGCGTAGTGGGAGTGGCTTTTGACGAAAATTATATCTAACTTTACCTTACTCAACAACAATAACCATCAAAGTGGAATGCCATAAAATTCCATTTGATTACTCTCCAGTATTGTAACATTTTGCAATCCGTCTAGTTACCTACCAACAAGTGAGTTGACAGCAAACCGTCTAACACATTCCGCCACTGCGGCCGGAAGGCTTTGGATATCCCCTTACTTTCATCAAAGCATCCTGTCATCCTTACAGCTCAGCGGGGTTCGGCCAGACAGGGTATCGGTATTGAGGGAAAAAAGAAAGGGCTGCTTATAGGAGTAGTCCATTCAAATTGCACTTTCGGAAGTAACATTTGGAGAACTATAGGCATAGGTTCTCTCTCCTTCCTAGTGATTTTTTTTAATTATTTTCCACAAACCGAGTTGATATATTTAGAACCCTAGGTATATATGAGTAGAAGTAGTTTTACAAACATTCTGGAGATTATCGAAGGCGTGAGAAAAGGTGAGATGGAGGCAAAGCAGCACCTGTATCTCTTTATGGAGAAATACCACTTCCAAAACATAAGTGCGCATCTCCTCAATAATGGAGGACATGCGCAAGATGTAGAAGACAAGTTTCAAGATGCTATGATTGTCCTCTTGCAAGCCATAGAAGCAGAACGGTTTCGATTGAAGCAGGTCTCGCTAAAAAGTTATTCAGACCAACTTGGTGCTTACTTCATGCGTACCGTTCAAAATCTTTGGAAAAAAGAACTCCGCTGGCGGAGGAGACCATCGATTGAAGTCGAGGCTTTTTATGAAGATGTAAGTATTGACATTTTTGCCGGCATAGTGGAAGAAGAATTTGGGCAATTGCATTCCGATTGTCAAGCTATCCTTAATAAGTATTTTATTGATGGCCTATCTACTCGAAGGATTGGCAAAGAATTGAATACGACCACTCAAAATGTAAAGAACAGCATTGCACGTTGTGTCGACAAACTACTAAGTAAGCTTCAGTTCCTAAATGATACCGCCCTTTCAACCAAAGTGTGGGATGTGGTCAAGCAGGGACTCGATGATTTGGACCCCAAATGCCAGCAATTGATTCAGTCCTTCTACCTACGAGGAAAAGGATTAAAAGAAATAGCCCAAGGCTTAGGCTACTCTAGTAGTCACTCGGCAACGGAACAAAAAAGGAAATGTATCAAACAGCTAAATAAAGCAGTGGTAAACCACTTGCTTAAAACATAGAAATTACTCATTACTCCAAGTATTTGTAGCAGCTTAAATTACCGATCAATTGCAGTTGCTACATACAACCCCAATGCAATAAGCGATGAACATAAATTACTCCTTATTGGATCAATTAAAAAGGTATTTCCAGGGTGATCTCGATGCCGCGGCGGCAGAAACCATTAGCAAAAAACTGGAAGAAGATCCTGTATATCAGGCTCATGCTTACCTCTACAAGATTAGTCAAGAAGGCCTAAGTGGATATGAGAGACAAAAGCGATTGAAGGATATCAAGGATTTTTCTTCTGTGATAGATATAGAGGCGATATGGGAACAAGATCGCAAACTGACCCAGCAAAAGCGTTGGATTTTGGGACTCCTGGCCATCTTCATAGTCATAGTTGCCAGTCTCTTTGTGGTTAGAAGTACTAGCGAGAAGCCTCAAACACAGGTCCCCATAGCTAATCAGGAATCAGAAACCGAAGTTCTTTTTGGAGCTGATGGACAGGAACAAGCAATAACTCTCATTCCATTTAGATGGGATGCTACTAACCAACTAATCCCCGCAGAAGTAGACCGAAGACAACTCATTTTGCACTTGCGTCAACAAGGTGAAATTTCATTCCTCCGAAAAGGAGATACTTTGCACTTGTATACCCCTAAAATAAACTATGATTCTATCCAATGGATCTATACCGAAGACGACGACACTAGGGTGCTACTGAGGCTAGGCAATCAATTATTTGATCTACCTAAGCAAGAAACGGAAGGAAAATTGAAAGCCAGTAAACTTCCGCTAAAAGACCTTCCTCAATAGTAAATATCCCTACTCCAAAACCCAGCCATTATGGACAAAGTCCTCGCTATACTTCTACTGGTTTGCATTTGTATTTTCCCTTGTTTGGCTCAAGAGGAGTACAATGGCTTAATTTTAGAAGCTGAGAATTTTGATTCAATCGCCTTATCCCCTATCATGCCCGAAAGAGGTAATTTACCTCTACTAAAAGATCTCACGCCTTACTGTCCGGCTCCGGGGGATCAGGGTCAACAACCTTCATGCGTAGCTTGGACCATTGCCAATGCACTAACTGTTATCAGGACTGCCAAAGCCAATGAAAAAAGCCCGGAGCGGAAGCAAGAAATGACGCACTCTGTGGCTTACATTTACAACCAAATCAAACATCAAGGAGACTGCCAAAAGGGGGCCACCTTTAGCGCGGGCTTGAATCTGCTTAAATCCAAAGGAGACTGCCTGGCGAAAAACCTCAGCTACGATCACACCCAATGTCATCAACTCCCCCAAAGGGCCCATCATCAACAAGCAGCCAGATATCGAATTGCCAATTATTATAAGCTATTCGATAAGTCCCAAAATCTAGACGGTAAGATTAGTGCCATCCTTTCCGCTATCGCCAATGAACAACCCGTTCTGCTGGGATTAAAAGTCCCCTTTGGCTTACGCAAACGTGTACCTAAAAGCGCCGAAGAATGGAAGGCTGAAACCCACCATGCTATGCTCGCTGTCGGATATAACGACCTAACGGAGACCATCACACTCATGAATAGTTATGGACCTCAATGGGGAGAACAAGGTTTTTGTGAAATCGACTACCAATCTCTCGGAGCGAATGTTGTCTACGCATATGTACTCGAAATTGGTCAAGATTTTGGTCGATCCTTAGCCAGGTAAGTTCACAGATTAAATTCAACTAAAAAGCCTTGATATGGTTTAATCTCAACTCTAAAACATGAGAATCGTTCTATCCAAGCTCCTATACACCTCCCTCCTACTCTATTTTTTTCCCACCTCCCTTCTGGCGCAAGAGCCGAAGAGTTGGCAGGAGTTGGATAGTCTTGCCACCCTCGCCTATGCAGAAGGAAAGATGAAACAAGCACAGCAATATGCCTTGCAAGCCCTGAAGAATTGCCATCTTCAACTTGGAGCGAATGATCCACAATGCGGTTGGTGTAGTGATAATTTGGGCATCATTTACCTAGATAGCTATCAGTTAGAAGAGGCCTTAGAAACCTACAAAAGCGCTCTCAAGATTGGATATGAAGTCGACTTAGAACTGCAAGGAGAGCTGCACAGCAATATTGCAGAAGCCCTGGAGCGCTTAGGCCAATTCGCCCAGGCCGTACCTTATTATCAGCAAGCAGTCGAGTTAGGCCGTCAAGCCTACGGAACGGGGAGCTTTGAATATGCTATCACCCTCGCGTCCCTAGCCAGTATCTACCATGAGATTGGCAACTATATCCAGGCAGAACCACTCTTCCTGGATGCTATCCGCCGGGTTGAGCAGAGGGGAGACAGCTTACATCCGTATTATAATATCATGCTCAATAATTTTGCGCTCCACTACATGGACACGGACCAGCTGGATAAAGCCCTACCGCTAGCATTGCGCACCTTGGAAATCACTGAAAAAATTCAAGGAAAAGAGAGCACGGCTTACGGTACTCGACTTGAAAATCTAGCCAATATGTATCTAAAGCTTGGTCAACAACAATTGGCTTTAGAATACATCACCCAAGCACTTGAAAACAGTAAAAAAACCTTGCCCGCAGTATCTCCTGACCTGGCCATTTCACTACAAAACTATGCCAAGGTGCATCGAGAACTTGGCAAATTTGAAATCGCTGACCAATACTTCCAGGAATCCCTCAAGATGTTTCGGGAGACCCTAGGAGACAATAGCTACAGAACCGCCTTAACCTTAGCCAATTTGGCGTCTCTACGGGTGGAACAAGGGAACTATTCCGAAGCCAAGAAATTTCAATCGCAGGCAGTGGAGATTGTCGGGAAACAATCGGATTACGATGGAGCCCGATACGCCCAGTTTTTACTTAGCCTCGTCAGCATCGATCACCATTTGGAACAAAGCGAATCCGCACTAGATTCTTGCTATCGAGCACTGGTCATTATCAACAAAATTTATGGGGATGATCATGAGGTCTTCGGCCGTGGATTAAACCTGTTGGCTCGTTTGCTTTCTGTCAAACAAGAAAGCAATAAAGTGTTGACTGTAGCACGGAAGAATGCCAAGGTACGTCAGCAGCAAATTCAGCGCAATTTAAATCTGCTGAGTGAAGCGGGAAAAGAAAACTTCTTACAGCTGATTCAACAAGATTTCAATGATCATTTCTCCTATACCTATTGGTATCACGAAGAAAATCCGGACTGGACTATTCTCGGCCTAGATAACACTTTAAGTCTTAAGAACCTCTTGTTGGGACACACACAGAATTGGCTAGACGTGATCCGACAAATTGCAGACCCTGAAATTAAATCTCAAGTGGAAGAATGGATATCGATTAAACAAGTCATTAGTAACAACTTCAGCCTAGCCAAAAGCCAACAAAAATTTGATCTTGATAGCCTGCAAAGTGCTGCTGAAAAGTTAGAAGCTTCTTTAGCTATGAATGCCCGCGGCGCAATTGAGAATACTCGGCAGATAGATTGGAAGGCCGTTCAAATGAAACTAAAGGCCGATGAGGTTGGCATTGAATTCATTCATTTCCCTCTAAATAGAGGAGGTACACAAACCGATAGTATACTCTACGGTGCTTTCATCATCCAAGCGGAAGCCCGCTATCCAGTCTTTGTCCCGCTATTCGAGGAAAAAGAACTGGTAGCATTGATCCCCTCAGCTGAGGTCAATAGTAGAGAGAGAGTTAAGAAGCTGTACACTCCTGAACTTTACCAACTGATTTGGTCAAAAATCCATCCGCATCTACGAAAGATAAAGAGGGTGTACTATGCCCCTTCCGGACAACTACACCATATCAATTTGGCTGCTCTTCCCTATGGCCAAGATTTATATCTCTCAGATCGTCATCAACTATTTCAGCTGAGCAGTTGTCGGAAACTATTGGAAGATAAGGCGGAAAACCTACAGCTGAGAGGTCAAGCCTGGGTCTATGGTGGAATCTCTTATGACGCTCCAGCGAACAACTTGCAAGAGGAGAAAACTGACACAACTGAATTGGCCTTATTGGAGCGAGAATGGCACTGGCGATCTTTGCCTAAAACTCGACAGGAGGCTCTACAAATCACTCACCTACTGGATACTGCAGGCTTTGTTGTTCAACAGTACATGGATGCTCAAGCCACCGAACAAACCATTAAACGACTCATACATCAAAAGTCACCAGAAATCCTACATTTTGGCACTCATGGTTTCTTCTATGGTTCCCCTGAGCAACAATTTGCAAATCTACGTACGGGTGGCCGGCACAATTTTCGATTCTCTACCAACCCTTTCTTCCGATCCGGCTTAGTGTTGTCCAATGGAAATCAAGTCTGGCAACGGAAGGCCAATGCGCCCAATGAAGAAGACGGCATATTGACCGCCTATGAAATAGCGGCTTTGGACCTTTCTAATACCCAACTGGCCATTTTATCTGCCTGTAAATCAGGCTTAGGAGAAGTAAAAGGGAAGGAAGGGGTATATGGCCTACAACGCGCCTTTAAACTTGCCGGAGTAGACTATCTATTGGCCACTCTGTGGAATGTTCCGGATAGCGACCAAACCATCGACTTTACCACTACTTTTCTGCAAAATTGCCTGCTCCCTGACTCCACTATCCGGCAGGCCTTTCATCTCACTCAACAGCAAATGAAAGCCAAATATGAGGATCCCTATTTCTGGGCAGCTTTTATTTTGATGGAATAATCGAAGTCTTCTTTTGCAACGGAACTAGTCTTTGGTGTCGAGAGCGAGCACCAAATCTTTTCCTATGCATCAGAAATCTAAAAATTCTCAAAAAAACCTGGCAAACTCAGTTGAGGTTTCCTGATGGTGGGTATATATCTATGAAAACCATAATGAAAACACACCCAAAAGCACCATGCTTTTGCTTCGCCAAAACCCATAATGCATCATGAAAAAGATTCTGATTACTTCCCTTTTTCTATCCCTAATTGGAACCATCTTTATGTATAGCAAACAGCAACCGGATATGTTGGAGGTACTGATCCCTCAAGAAGAGGTTGTTCCTGGACATAGTCAGGCCAAGGCCGATACGCTCTCCTACATGCAGCCCATGTATCCAAGCGTCATTCATTGACCTATCACATAGGTGAACAACAATGAGGAGGAAATGCTTATCGGCTCAAAATTGGAGCTTTTCTCTTCGATGTCTTAAGTAATACACCCAAAAATCAAATGCGAGGTATTGTATAAGCAAAAGGGGATGTCCTTTGGACATTCCCTTTGCTATTTCTTTGACTCATAACAGGGAATACCTCCCTGCTACTCACCTATTTTCTTACAGTGCGAAATACTGCCTAATCGTTAGGAACGGCATTTGGATTCAGTAGATCGTAGAACTGATCCAACTTAGGTAGAATGATAATTCTAGTCCTACGGTTGGTAGCTCGTCCCTCAGCGGTATCATTGCTAGCCAACTGATTGTACTGACCACGTCCAGCAGCAATCAAACGGTTGGGATCTACATCATGTCCCCATTGCAATGATCGAACCACAGCAGTTGCTCGCTTAACACTCAGGTCCCAGTTGTCAGCCATACAGCTGTTTTTGATCGGCACATTATCTGTATATCCTTCCACCATTACTTCTACCTCCGGGCGAGATTTCACAATCTGTGCAATTTTTCCAAGTACTTCACTAGCACGGGAAGTGATATTGGCACTACCACTCTGGTACAGCATTTTATCAGATAGATTCACGTATACTACTGTCTTATCCACTTTGATTTCTACATCATCATCCTCAATACCATCTTCTAAGACACTCTTTAGGTTAACCGCCAAAGCCAAGTTGATGGAATCCGCTCGAGTCTTGGCTGCCTGTAACAGCTGAATATATTTGTCTTTCTTCTCTAACTGCGACAAAGTTTCACCAATATTTTGGTTAGCAGATTGAGAAAGTCTAGTCAAGTCTTCTACCTGGTTCAGTTGGGCATCTCGTTGTATCCGAATATCAGCAATTTGATCTTTAAGATCCTGAATTTGCTCTTCTCGTAACAGTAAACTGTTTTGGGCACTTTTTAAGTTTCCTCTGAGGCCTTCGCTTTCCTGCTGGCAAACCGACAAGCGGTTCATATAAGCATTCAAGCTTTCGCCACATTTCCCCAAGTCATCATTAGCAGTGGCTAATTCTTTCTGTAGTAGCTCATACTGTTTTTTGCTGACACACGACGTCATGAGTAGTCCGAAACAAAGGAAGATGGAAAATCTTACAAAAGGATTCATTATTAACATTTTTAATAAAAAATAGTATGTAAAGTCAGTTTTCGTTTTCAAGGCAGTATAGCTTTTCTGGCAGGGTAGCCCTCCTGTTTTAGAGACTAGCTATGGATTTGGTCCATTTAATATAGCAGTTTACGCCAATATCAGTCATATGGTTCCACAAAAAACCGGGGGTACTAGCCTTACAAGAGAGGGGAGAATAGGAAGAGTTTATCCCTAATTGGTGTTGGATAGAATATAGTGACACAGAAAGTGTCTTTAGATTAAACGAATTCACATCTTCTATATTGCTTACATTCAATATAATAGACATATGAGATAGCATGATAGATACAAGTGGGAAATCAAATGTCCAAGATTGAACATTGGAAGGATTAGAGTTGAAAAAAGTTTTATAGCCGCCTTAGAATTAGGATATTTGGTAGATGCGATTGTACCGCCTGCTATCTATTTTAACCCTTCAACTCCTTGGCGTCCACGTCTTGTCAGGACAAGATTATCTTAAAACCCTAGATAGTCCCGAAAAATACTTGCAGCAAAAGATCGCCCGCACAGAAATCGGTGAGATCGTCATCGGCACTTCTTCCCTTGAAGCCCTTAATACAGGAGATAACGGGAAAATATTCCTATCCAAACTTGACAATTGCGGACAACTACGCTGGTCATACAGCTATGAAACGAAGGGTTTCTATGCTGAGTTTAGAGATATCGCCATCGGGGAGGATGGTAGCATATTTGTATTCGGTAGTGCCTATGAGGGGTTTGATGAACGGGTGATGCTACTGAAAGTAGATAAGCAGGGTGACGTCAAACGATTCAAGTTGTACAATACCGGTACCGTTGATCACTTTACTTACAACATCTCGATGAAAGACAATCGAGTACTAGCCTATGG
>CAJXPD010000302.1 GCA_913057785.1 uncultured Lewinella sp.
ATAATTCTTTCCTTGGAAAAGGCAGGTGTTGACTTGGTTGAAATCGGAATGCCCTATTCAGACCCTTTGGCGGATGGCCCAACTATCCAAGAAAGTGGCCAGAAGGCGCTGGCTAATGGCATGACTCTGCCGATGCTATTTGAGCAAATTGCGGAATTGCGCCAGCATACAGAGATCCCACTCATCATGATGGGATACTTTAATCAGGTGATGCAATATGGCATACAAGACTTTATTGACAAGTGTGTAGAAGTCGGTGTGGACGGCGTGATTTTGCCTGACCTTCCATTGTATGAGTATGAGCAATATTACCGAGAACTTTTTGAAAGTGCTGGCTTGCATATCAGCTTCTTGATCACGCCTCAGACGAGTGAGGAGCGAATCCGGAAAGTGGATGAGTTGACAAAGGGCTTTATCTATATGGTGTCCAATTCATCCATTACTGGAGCTAAGAATACCATCTCTGATCATCAGCTTTCTTATTTCAATCGCATCAACGCCCTACAGTTGAAAAATCCTCGCTTGATTGGCTTTGGTATTTCTAGTCATGAAACTTTCGAAACCGCCTGCCAATATGCCAATGGAGCGATCATCGGTAGTGCCTATATTAAAATGCTAGCGAATTCGGAGGACATTGAAAAAGATACGATCCAGTTTGTTCAAAAGATTAAAGGCGAAATTCCAACCAAACTGCAGTATATGGTATAGACCTCCGCTGCCACTACACTTGTACTTCATCGTAAAATAAAGCAACATGATCATACAGCTAGACCCAAATATCACCGATGCTGAACAACAGCAGCTGTCCGATAAACTGGCCTCTATAAAGTTTAAAGCAACCAATGTAAAGACCCAATACGCCAACTACCTGATCGGTGTAGGGAAAGGAGAGTTTGATATTAGAAGCATAGGGAACTTACCTGGAATCCGAGACATCCACAGGGTTAGTGATGCCTATAAGTTAGTATCACGTAAATGGAAGGTTCAAGACACCGTGCTGGAAATAGGGGAGGATATTAAAATAGGCACAGGACATTTCGCATTGATGGCCGGACCCTGTTCGATTGAATCAGAAGAACAGATAGCAGCTACCATCCACCACTTGAAAGACAATGGCGTGAAGATTATGCGAGGTGGTGTCTATAAGCCCCGTAGCTCTCCATATTCCTTCCGAGGACTGGGGATTGATGGATTGAAGCTTTGGCATTCTATGGCCAAGGAGGCGGGGATCGCGATCATTACGGAGGTGATGATGGTAGAACAGATTGAGGCTATGGCGGATTATGTTGATATTTTCCAAGTCGGAGCTCGTAATTCGCAAAACTTCAACTTGCTGGATGCCCTGGGTGAAGTCGATAAGCCGGTTTTGCTCAAGCGAGGTATCTCAGGAACTTTAGATGAATTGTTGCAATCAGCCGAATACATTTTCTCTCATGGCAATGAAAAAATCATGCTGTGCGAAAGAGGAATAAGGACATTTGAAAAGGCCTATCGTAACACCATGGATATTAATGCGATTGCCATGCTAAAGGAAAAATCTCATTTACCGGTTATCGCTGACCCTTCTCATGGGATAGGAGTTCGGCAGTTTGTGGATAAGATAGCCTTGGCAAGCGTTATGGCTGGAGCAGATGGAGTCATATTCGAGGTACATGCTACCCCAGAAAAAGCCTTTTCTGATGGACAGCAAACATTAAACTTCCAGGAGGCAAATCTTTTGATTGGACGGATGCGCAAAGCCTTCCAGTTGCGTGAAGAGTTTTGAATTCCACAAATTTTAAGCTGAGGTGTAAACCGATATCCTAGAGGATTGTTATTTTTGGTGCGTATGTATCACGCTTAACTAGTTGGGCACTTGCGGCCTTCAATGCCAATCCTCGAACCATGAACTGCTTTTCTAAGTCTTTCTTGTTGTTTTTTATTAGTTGTCTAATAAGCTTATCCACTTTTGGCCAATCCGCCAAAAAATTACAGTGGTCATTGGTGAAACAGGAGGGGAAGACCCAAGTTTTTACTAGGTCAAACAAAGTTTCTAAGATCAAGGAAGTTAGAATTAAAACCCGGATGGAGGTGGATTTTGATCACTTCATCAAGGTGCTAGGTGAGGTAGATAAGTATGATCGGTGGGTATATAAAAGCCGCAAACCAAAATTACTGAAGGAAGTCGGGGAGAATGAAATGTACTATTTCATTGAATCAGATTTTCCCTTTCCGCTCAATGATCGAGACATGGTTATCCATTCCAAGCAGGAACTGGACCCTATTTCGAAGGTATACACATCTGTTTCAGTGGCGGTGCCGGATTATTTACCAGAGCATAAAAAAATGGTAAGGATACCGATGTTGGAAGCCTATTGGAAAATTTGGCCCCTGCCAAGTGGTGGTATTGAAATCGACTACAGGGCGATCGCCGATCCCGGTGGTAATCTACCAGCCTGGCTGGTAAATATGGCCATTACCCAAGGCCCTACCAGGACCATGCGAAACCTAGAGAAATTGGCTAAAGAAACCTCGCCAAGACCGTCCTCAACGGTGGCAGATAAGTAGGAGTTTTCCTTTTCTCACCAGAATGATAGAAATATGCTAACTAATGTCGAAAATGTCCAGACGCATAAACTGGCCAATTCAGATATTAGTGACTCCGAATGAAGACTTTTTGTTGATATAGGAAGTAGGACAAAGAATACACCTATTAGTCATTTCCCATGGCTTAAGATTTAAGTATACAAACTCTTGTATAACCACAAAAGAGGAAGCATGAAATTCATGTTTCCTTTTTTTGTCTAAACCTAAATACTCCAACATACTAAGTAATTACTCAAACGTAATTTTCTTTCTACTAGAATGACTCGATTAAACAAGAAGAGTAGAATAGGATATTCCAAGAGATCTGCCACTTTAAACACATTCCACTGGAGAAGGCAGGCTAAAAACAAAGAAACTTCTAGGTTCTTGAAGCAGTTAGGAGCGTAGTCAATTCTTTTCTTGAAATAAATTTTCCCCTTCATGCAGCGTTTGGTGGTTCTGCGCATAATATGTAGATGAGGACGCGTCAGAACCCATTTTTATTTGAAAGCAAAAGTTATGAAGACTAAAACGCTATTTCTATTTACACTTTGCCTCATTTTATTAGGCAGTTGCAAGAAAGACAGTATTACAACCACAACCACTGAAGGGCAACCCCCTGCTCCGAAAATTACGATTGAATCTGATATTAGTGGCTTGGTACTCGATCGCCAAGGAGAACCATTGGAGAATGCCACCGTATACTGGGGGACTAAGCAGACCGAAACGGATGAAGATGGAATCTTTACCATTAATGATCTGGTAAACGGAGAGCAGGCTGTCCTAAAGGTCAGTAAAGATGGATATTTCGATGCTTTCCAAACCATCCTCCCGATCGCTGAGACGGTTCTTAAAACAAGGGTTCAGCTAACACCACGACTATTGTCGGCCACCTTCGATGCTGGTCAAGGGGGACAACTGGAGTTACCCAATGGAAGTGGTGTTACTTTCGCTGCGGCCTCATTTTTGGATGATCAAGGTAATCCATACAATGGTACGGTCAACGTATTTGCCAACTACATTGACCCCACGGATCCTGATCTAGAGGAAATCATGCCAGGAAATTTGCAAGCGCTTAATGAAGAAGGCGAAAACCGAACACTACAGAGTTTTGGCATGATTAACGTTCAGCTAGAAGGAAGTGGAGGAGAATCATTACAGATATCAAATCCAGCCCAGTTGACGATGCCAGTCCCGTCTGCACTATTAAGCCAAGCTCCGCAAACTTTGCCCTTATGGCACTTTGCTGAGGATACCGGGCTATGGATGGAAGAAGGCACCGCAGATCTAGTGGGCAGCAATTATATTGGGAATGTGAGCCACTTCACTTTTTGGAATTGCGATGTGCCCTATGACCTGGTGGAACTTTCTGGCACCTTTTTAGCGGATAAATATGAGGTGGCAGGACTAGTTCGAGTGACCGCTACTTCATTAAATACCCAAGGGGCCATGAACCTATCAAGCGAAGGATCATTCAGAGGTAAGGTCATTAAGGGTACGCCTTTGACCTTGGAATTGATTGATCCCAATTGCGATGTGGTATTGTATAGCAGAGAATTGGGAAGCTTAACGGATGACCTAGATTTGGGACCCATCAATATCGATCTAAATGACGATTGGGTGACGATCAGTGGGACGCTGGTAAATTGTGACAATGACGCCATTTCAAATGGTATTGCAGTAGTCCGAATCGGCAACAGATCACACCTCATCTCACCCGAATCAGATGGAAGTTTGGCCGCAGCCGTTCCGGCTTGTAACGAATCAAGTTTCACGGTACTTGGAGTGGATTGGACAGATCATGTGAGAGGAGACGAAGCTAGTTTCGGAATTGGTTCAGCTATCAATGTCGGGAATGTGCAAGCTTGCGGTACGACCTTTACGGCTGAAATGAGGATCATTATTCCTGACCAAAATGATTATTTGGTAAACAACATTGTGGCTACAGTTACCCCAGGTGATTCTATCTCCGTATATGAAATGGTTGCTATTGACAATCAGGGGGCTGGGAATAGTGTCACTTATACTTTTAATTTCGTGAATTGGACTAACGATCCTGCGAATGCCATCTGGGGAATGTCCTTCCAGCTTCAGCCGGCTGGTGTACCTAACCCCATTTATCAGTTTGGTGGTAACCATCAAGTAACCAATCTTCTATACGGTGATGAACCAGGAGAATCTGTTTTCTTTAGGGTCACTAATGTGATCCTGATCAATGAGGTTTCCGGGCAGAGCATCCCTGGCTGCGTTTTGGAGTTATCCGCGATACTGAATTGACGACTCTATCGAGAGAATACCCGGAATTAAATACACAATCCCTATGTAATCCCACTACATGAACCTCGAGCAACTAGTTGAAAAATGTAAATCCCGAAGCAGCCGGGCGGAAAAAGAACTCTTTTTCCGCCTGGCGCCCAAGGTCCTGAGCCTCTGCCGAAGGTATACCAAGGATGAAGGGCTGGCACAAGATTATCTCCAAGAATGTTTCTTGACCTTGTTCAAGAACATCAAGAAGTATGATGCTACTAAAGGCCCTTTTGAGGCTTGGTTCTATCGACTTTGTACCAACCGAATTCTACAATCCTATCGAAAGTCAAGGCGGGAGCCAGATATAGAATTTAGAGCGGAAGTACCAGAGCTCAGCCTGCCGGACGAGAGCTTGGAAGCCATTTCTGAAGAACAGCTATTAGCCACCATTCGTAAGTTGCCAAACGGCTACCGGGAAGTATTGAATTTGGCGGTGTTTGAGGGGTGGAATCACAAAGAGATTGCCCATAAATTGGGCATCACCGAAAGTACTTCACGCTCTCAACTTGCTCGAGCAAAAAGATTGCTAAAACAATTTCTTCAACCTCTAACACAAAAGAACTATGCAAAAAGACCGGCTTGAAGAAAAACTGAGGAAAAGCCTCGGTGAATATCCTTCTCCAATGGACCTTGAGGGGGCCTGGTCGCAGTTGGAGCGGACAAGAAACAAAAAGAAAAGAAGAGGAGCCTGGTTCTGGTGGATTGGTGGAGTAGGAGTTCTAGTGGCTACCCTTGGACTGGCCCTAATCAAACCTTGGGGTAACAATTCTTCTGAAACCCTAGCTACACCTACTAAAAAAATAGAAGAAACCGAATCAGCGGATACAAAAGCACCTGAGCAAATAGCAACGATCACCTTGAGTGATGACAAGATAGCTAAGGAGATGCCCATAGTACTTCGTTCTGTGGTAGTTTCTGAGAAGCCATTGGAGACGGCTAATTTGACTGAAAAGTCTGGCCCTATTTCGGGACTAGAACACAACTTGAGGCTAGAATCGACTTCTGCTGAACAGTCCGTGAAATCAGCTGATCTAGCCGATTCCCATTCCATTGAAGAAGGTAAACGCATTGGTGCTAATAGCTTGAAGGCTGCTGATCGGCAAAGGCAGAATGCCTTACCCTCAATCAAAATTACACCATCAATCCATTTTGATCAGGATCATTTCGATGCCTTACCTTTAGCAAGCAGAAACTACCGAAGGAAAAAACAGAAGCAAGAAGGATTATGGATTGGATTCAGTAGTACCTTAGGGATACAGGATAGAAACTTAGGCTCTACTGCGTCCGCGACTACTGAAACGGAAACGCTATTGACAAGGAGGAATGAAACGGAAGAGAGTCTGGAAGCCTACAGTTTTAGCTTTGATATTCGCAGAGACTTCAGGGCTGGTTGGTATCTTCAAACGGGCTTACGACATCAAATTGGATTTGAGCATTTTGAGGACCAATATGAGCGGACTTTTGATAAAATCCTAGAAGATCAAGTGACGGAAATTATCCAGAGAGCGGACGGTTCAATTACTGAGCTGAGGGGTACGGTCACTGTACCTGTTACCGAATCGGTGCAAAGCTCCATATATAATACCCAAAACCTAACCGAAATTCCCATCTTACTGGGCTATCAGCAACCCTTAACGGATAGAGTAGGGGTAGATCTAAATGCAGGCATACTATATGGTCTAATTCAACGAAAGGAGGGCCAAATTCACAGCTTGGCGACTGAACCCGGTCAATACCAATCCTTGAGCCAATTGCCTTATCGTCGATCCAATATTTGGGGTGGTCAATTGCAAGGGACCATTTCCTATCAGATAGGAAATCAATGGGTAGCTTTTGGGGGAATACAAGCCAAGAGATATGCTAATCTTGTGCTAGCTGATGAGACGTTTTTTGAACGGCAGCTTGTGCTAAATGCGGTACTGGGCATCCGCTTAAAGCTTCAGTAAATATTAGTTGCTAAGTAGGTCATTATCTTACTAAGGTGACGGAGCCCGTCTTCTGTTGACTGAAGGTATTCCCGTCCCGTAAGTACCCTTCCAATTCTATGAACCAGACATAAACACCATTAGGAGCTGGCTGATTATTCCATTCGCCATTCCAGTGCATATTTTCATCAAAAGTCTCGAATATCAAATTACCCCAGCGATCGTAGATCTGCATATGTAGGCTTATGATGTCTGTTCCAAAAGGACCAAAATTGTCATTGATATTGTCATCATTGGGACTGAAGATATTTGGTACAAAAATTCTAGTCGGACACTGTTCTACCAAACTGACTTCATCTTCACCCTGGCAGCCGAAATCGCTAGTCACGGTCACGGCATAGTTGCCTTCAAAAACTACATCGTAGTTATTGGCTAGGGAATTATCTTGCCAGCGGTAGGTGGCAAAATCTCCTGGATCGAGCGTAAAGGCAATGTCTCTAGCACAGAAAAGGGTATCAGGACCTAGATCAGGCTGTGGAGTGGGGTTAACAGAAACCGGAGTAATGGCGGGGAAGGTGGCACAGCCAGATACAATCCCAATCACCTCATAGTCTCCACTCATATCGGGCACTGCATCTGCTATAATGGGAAACTGCTCTTCCGAAAAGTACTGCCTTGGCCCTTGCCACTCATAGCGAGCCCCTTCTAGATCGGTGGCACTCAGTTGAACTTCTTCCCCTTGACATATTTCAACTAGGTCCGTTGCGTCCACGGCCTGTCTGAGGCTTACTAAGAGATCTCGATACAGCGTGTCTACTTTTAGTAGGCAATGATCCGTTAAGATTAGTCGTACGGGGTATTCTCCTAACCCATCATAAATATGTTGAAATTTGCCGGAGGTTGTCATAGTACCATCTCCAAGGTCCCAGTCGAAGGAGAATCGAGGGGGCTGCAAGCCAGTATCAAAGAAAATCGTGTCATTCAAGCACCCACCCTCAGGGATGGGATTCGCATTTATCTCATTGAAACTAGCTCCACCACTATAGGCATAGGATTCCACAAAACCGTAGCCGTAGGCAGTCGCTATAACTCCACAGCCTTGAGAAATAATCGTATGAGCTCCTGAGTTTACCGTTACTCGGGCATAAGAAAATTCGTCATTGGGCCCAACGGATCCGATGGTGAGACCTAGATCTCCTATACGAGTCCCATCGAACAATACGTCCTCAATATCTACGGTTTGGGCGATGACGTTGATGTAGTTTTCGGTAATATCCTGGAAAGAGGAGTTGAAAAGCGTTACCGTGTCGCGAGTTTGTTCTACGGTATTGAGGATGACCATAGAGGGATCACCTAAGGTATGTCCATTGCAATTGGCTCCGACATTGAACTGCCCCACCATAATTGGAGAATTTGCACTGATGAAGGAAGCTTGAGAAGATTGGTATTCTACAAATTCCCCTTGGTCAAGATTGTAAGTCTGAGTTCCGGTTCCACTCACCGTGACAACGGTGTTGTCTTCTGAGGCTAAAATCCTAAATACATCATAAAGGACCTTATCATTGGGCACCGTCACGAAGAGTTTACCCCAGGTAGCTAGCGGGTACATTTGTTCAAGGAGGTTGTCCCGAGCCTCGCAGTTCTTAGGAACTTGTGTCCACTTATTACCGCCAAATAGGGCAAAGTCCTTATCTCCCTTAACGTGTGACCCTGTGAGGTCCCCATCACCAGAGAGGGCTTGTACTTGGTAGGTCTGCCCTTGGTCTAAGGTAATATTAAAACTGCTTCCTGGCCCCCGTCCTCGCACCGTATTGTCGCTAACAGTAATGGTAATGTTAGTTTCATCCTGCGTAGCGACGATCAAAAACTCGGAAGGGAACACAGTGCCGCTGCGCACCACGCCTTCATAAGTCATTACAAAATACTCATCGCCTATGGAAGAATTGGGTAAAACAACGGAAGCTTCTGAACGCATCGAAAAATATTGATGCATATAAACGGATATCGGATCATTAGCTACAATATTAATCCCGGTAGAAGTGATGGATTCTGAACCGAAAGTTTCGGCATTAGCGGGCAAGGTGATGAGGCTCACACCATTAGCTACTACGGAGAAGTTCTGGGTCCAACCATTCAATGGCATACTAACTGTACCACTGGTACTTTGCTTTGAGGTAATCATCAACACCTTGGTATTCTGGTTCTCATCTCTATGCTCCATAAAACCACACCAAAAGGCCCTTCCTTCATTGGTCTGGGCATAGGATATTAAGGACAAGGCAACAAAGCAGTTTACCAGGCAAAGCAACTTCAGTAGATCTCTCACAAGTAAGGATTTAGTCGGTGTAATCGTTTCGAAGAACAAAATATTGATTTTGCTCAGATTTATTCGCGGGAATCTTGGATCCGTCTATAATATGACAAGCTAACTCTTGATTTTTTTCCGCAACCCCCAATTAATTTTTTGTAGAATCCACGGTACCTCTCCAACCGGTCACTAGTCATAGCAGTGACCGAAAGATAGAAGGGGGCTTTTAGACCAATGTGTATAATTTCTGCTCAATACCATTGATTTCCCGCAACTGTATTAACTTAGGAGGTAATCTGTAAAGAATAATGCCATAAAGGGATTATCCAAACTAAAACCTGTATCAATGCTAAAACGAAAGACTACGCTTGCTGTCACCTTTTTGTTGTTGATTACTGGTCTGCCTGCACAGACCAGTAAGATTAGTCTAGAAGGCCTAGAGGCTCCGGTGGAGATCATTGTAGACGAATGGGGGGTGCCACATATTTATGCCCAAAATGAACATGATCTATTTTTTGCGCAAGGGTACAATGCAGCTCGAGATCGATTGTTTCAACTTGAAATATGGCGTAGACAAGCTACGGGGACAGTAGCCGAGCTCTTGGGGCCAAGAGAACTTAAAAGGGATATTGGAACTCGATTATTTATGTTTCGGGGAGATATTAGGCGGGAAATGAATCATTATCATGAAAGAGGTGAATCTATTATTACGGCCTTTGTAGAGGGAGTAAATGCCTATATTGAAGAAATCAATGCCAAACCCGATCAACTACCCTTAGAATTCAAGTTACTCAAGACCAAACCTCAAACCTGGACGCCGGAAGTAGTGATCTCAAGGCATCAAGGACTGCTAGGGAATATCGGGGATGAATTAAAGATTGCTCGCTTACTGAAGCGGGTAGGGGAGACTAAAGCCAGAGAACTCTCCTGGTTTCACCCGCATACGCCAGATCTTACGCTGGACCCTAAGATCGATGCCGACCGACTATTTGATGATATTTTGGAACTCTACAATGCCTATCGCAAACCGGTCCGGTTTTTGCCACAGGATTTAGTGGCGTCGGTTAGAACGTCACTGGAAGACTATCGGGGTTTGGCAGCGACTGACGAAGCAGACTTCCAGCGAGCTATGTTGAATGATATTAATACGCTTGGTAGTAATAACTGGGTTGTGGATGGCCGTCATACGCAAAGTGGTTATCCCATGATGGCAAATGATCCGCATAGGACACAAGCTGCTCCTTCCCTACGGTATATGGCGCATCTAGTTGCCCCAGGATGGGATGTGATTGGAGGGGGAGAACCTGAAATCCCCGGAATTTCCATCGGGCATAACCAATACGGAGCGTGGGGACTTACCGTGTTCCGCACAGATGCAGAGGATCTGTACGTGTACAAGTTGAATCCAAATAATCCCGATCAATATTGGTATCAGGGAGGCTGGGAAAACATGAAGGTGATTATGGACACGATTCCGGTGAAAGGAGAGAAGGATCATATCGTTGCGCACAAATTTACGCGACACGGTCCGGTCACACTCCAAGATACAGATAACGGAATTGGATATGCGGTTCGCTGTGGATGGTTGGAAATAGGTGGTTCCCCTTATCTAGCAAGTCTGAGAATGAACCAAGCCACGGATTTTGCTTCCTTCCGCGAGGCCTGTAATTACAGTAACATCCCAGGAGAAAACATGATCTGGGCGGATCGAAAGGGACATATCGGATGGCAAGCAGTAGGTATCGCACCAGTACGAAGGAATTGGAGTGGTTTAGTGCCTGTACCCGGAGATGGATCCTATGAATGGGATGGATATTTACCGATCATCGCTAAACCCAATGTCTTTGATCCAGCCTCCGGCATCTTCTATACAGCGAATGCCGACGTCACGCCCAAGGACTACGAACATATGAATGCTATTGGTTTTTCTTGGTCCGACCCATACCGGCAGACTCGTGTAGCTGAGATGTTGCAAAATGGGAGAAAACATAGCCTTATGGACATGGCGGCTTATCAGACCGACTACGTATCTCTTCCAGCTAGACAACTGATACAGCTATTGAAGCCAATTTCCTTTGATGATGAAAGATCAGAAGCGGCTAAAAAACGCCTACAACACTGGAATCACGAAATGTCTCCTGAGTCCATTGCGGCGGGCATTTACAATCAGTGGGAAAGAGAGATTGTGGAGGAGATCCATCGTATGATGGTTCCTAAAGAAGCTAATGGCTTAATTCGAATTCAGATGAAGCGGATCTTGGATTGGTTGAGCTTGCCGGATGGTAGATTTGGTGCCGACCCGATTGCTGGTCGAGATCAACTCTTGGCTAGGACTTTTAAACAAGCCATTGCTACCTTGACCAAGAAATTAGGCGCAGATCCCGATCAGTGGACCTACGGTCAGGCCGCCTACAAGCATATTACCCTGAAGCATCCAATGAGTAATGCGGTGAAACCAGATATTCGTGCAAAATTGGAGGTAGGACCTGCTCCGCGTGGGGGTAATTCGCATACAGTTAACAACACTAGTAGCAATGACAATCAGAGTCATGGTGCAAGTTTTAGAATCATTGTCGATACGGGAGATTGGGATGCCTGCCTTGCTAGTAATACTCCAGGACAGTCTGGGGATCCGGATCATCCTCACTATCGCAACTTATTTCAACTATGGGCAAAGGATCGATTCTTCCCGCTGTTCTATTCCAGGAAGAAGGTCGAATCTGTGAAGGAGTATGCCCTGGACTTAGCCCCAAAATGAGATTAATCGATATTCTTACCGATAGATACTAACTACTTCAGCGGGCCATTTTATAAATTGCCCGCTGAAAAATTTTATACCAACAATAAACAAGTATGTTTAGAATATCTTCCATTTCCGGTTTCCTCTTCTTACTGTCTTTCATGGCCTGTCGATCCGAACAGGAACAATCCTCGGCCCCTCCTAATATTATCTACATTCTAGCAGACGACTTAGGGTACGGGGAATTAGGGGCTTACGGGCAGGCCTTGATCGAAACCCCAAATCTTGATGAACTCGCTCGGAACGGCATGCGCTTTACCCAACATTATTCAGGAGCACCCGTCTGTGCTCCTGCGCGCTGCATCTTGATGACAGGTCAACATGCTGGTCATGCTTATGTCCGAGGCAATGATGAATGGCGAGATCGTGGTAAGGTCTGGGATTATGCGGCTATGTTCGAGGATCCCTTCCTGGAGGGGCAACGGCCACTTCCCGATAGTATCGTGACGGTTGCGGAGATACTGCAACAGGCGGGCTATCGTACAGGCGCAGTGGGTAAATGGGGGCTAGGTGCACCCACTACAGAAGGCGTGCCTAACAAGCAAGGTTTTGATTTCTTTTATGGTTTCAATTGCCAAAGACAAGCACATACTTTGTATCCTATGCATCTTTGGCGAAATGAGGAACGAGATCTTTTGAATAATAAGATGGTTGCTCCGCACAGTAATCTAGCAGAAGGGGCGGATACCTTGGATGCGGCCAGTTATGCCGACTTTACCTTAAATGACTATGCCCCCTCCCTAATGCACAAGGAAGCACTACAATTTCTAGATACCATTGGTGATCAACCTTTCTTCCTATATTATGCCTCCCCCTTGCCCCATGTTCCTTTGCAGGCTCCACAGAAATGGGTTGACTACTACCGTGAGAAACTGGGGCCAGAGGCTCCTTATACTGGGAAGAGTTATTTTCCTACCCAATACCCTAGAGCTACCTATGCTGCTATGATTTCCTATCTCGATGAACAGGTAGGGGATTTGATCAAAAAGCTTAAAGCCCAGGGTAAATACGAAAACACTCTGGTGATCTTTACCAGCGATAACGGGCCGACCTACACTGGTGGGGCTGATACTCCATTCTTTGACAGTGCTAAGCCTTTCAAAACAACCTATGGTTGGGGTAAGGGCTTTGTGCATGAAGGAGGGATAAGGGTGCCAATGATTGCCGCTTGGCCAGCGAAGATTGAGGCCGGGAGCTCTTCAGACCATCTTTCCTCCTTCTATGATGTGCTGCCTACGCTTTGTGATCTGACCGGTCAAAGTATTCCTGAGGATACCGATGGCATCAGCTTTTTACCCACACTCCTACAGCAAGAACAAGTACCACACGAGTTTCTCTATTGGGAATTTCCAGCCTATCAGGGACAGCAAGCTGTTCGCCTAGGGAAGTGGAAAGGAATTCGTAAGGGGATACTAAAAGACCAATTAGATATTGCCTTATACGATCTAGAAGCTGATCCGCAAGAAACCACCAACCTGGCAGACTCTTTTCCCGATATAGTCAATCAGATCACGGCGATTTTTACCCAAGAGCACATTCCTGCTACTATCGAACGTTTTAAGATGCCAGCCTTGGGGGATTAGATACCGATAGTCGAGCTAGGCGGGGAACCTTGGTCTTTTTAGGCCGTAGAAAGTGGTGAATATCGTATTCAGCAAGAAACGTCAATTTTTTGAATAAAATGACCTTCATATTTGTGGTATGATTTTTAATCATCCTTACTACAAGCAATTGGTTGAGCTAGAGAGCTACATTCGAGCCAATCTGGATGGAGAGCTTACCGTTGAGATGCTAGCAAAGAGAATGCATCTCTCAGCCTTTCATTTTCACCGGGTCTTCAAAAGCCTAGTGGGTGAGTCGGTCCATGAATATGTTACTCGGGTCAGGTTGGAGGTGGCAGCCATGCGGCTTAAGTTTACGGAAGATAAAATCCAGGATATCGCTTTTGAAGTTGGGTATCAGAACACTGAAACTTTCATTCGAGCCTTTAATCGAAACTACCAGAGCACGCCTAGAGCCTTTCGAAAAGCTCAACAGCAAATTGTGGAGAATCGTTTGGAGAAAATTGTCCGACAGAAGGTGGTGGAACAGATGGTATCTACCGAGCTAAAGCGATTGGATCCAATTCGCGTGGCCTTTTTGACGCACAAAGGACCGTACCCTACGGTAGGAGAGACCTGGGGGCAACTCATGCAAGGTATTCCTCCATTAGAGTGCGGACGCTTGATTGGGGTGCCTTACAGCGATCCGCACACTGTAGCACCAGATCAGGTTCGGTATGATGCCTGTGTCGAAATCCGGTCCACTTATTCACCCCCGGAACATATCCAGGTAAAGGAGTTAGTGGGAG
>CAJXPD010000303.1 GCA_913057785.1 uncultured Lewinella sp.
ACACTTCCGAAGTCTTAAAGACTTCGGAAGTGTAAAAAGCCCCCTCCCCTCTTTTGGCACGCTTTATGCCATTTGCTAATATATCCACAACATCTATCCTCCCCCACATCGGTTTAAGTCTGCACCACAACCTTAATTCCTTAAAAAATCGTTAAAGGTAGGCCCAAAGCGGAATTATTTTGCTTTTCAAAACATATATAGAATAGAGGTGTTTATTAGTCGATAAATGTGGCGAGATATCGCAGAAACAAGCAACTTATTGACCAATAGAAAACCAAAATCTAGAGCCTATAGAAACAGAACCATACTTTTATTTAACTTAAAAAGTTACCCCATGAAAAAGCATTTTTCAAACAGATTGGAAGCCATAGATTGGATCGCGGAAAAAGCAGAAAATGAAAGCCAATTTGAAGTAATGCGAGAGCAATTAAACTTCAACTATATCTATACTGGACAATACTTCGTTGAGTATGGAAAGGAAGAAGGTGAGGTAGCTTGGTTAGAAGAGACTGCTTATTAACAGCTAGAAATATATTGGTTCTGTTCCATTTATAGGGGTAAATGTTTGCCCTCTCTTCCCTCTGCCCGTCCCGGGCCATTTGTCCAAATTCTCGCTTTATTATACCGTTTCCTTTACTTAGCTGTTTTTTCTTTATTATTTTTGTGCCAGCAAGAAATCTATCACAACGATAACAACTTCAGTATCAAAGTAATCCCTACCGCTTAAGCAAAACACCTGAATTCAGCGAAGCTAACCATAATCTCAGTTTTGTCAATCTGTCTAAGTTAACGGTAACGATATGCCCTCTTCAGCAAGAAGATGTTAGTCAAGACACTATTAATTAGATATACTCCTAGCTAATAAAACGGCATCTAACCCAGCTCCAAATATTGTAGTAAATACTTCTAGTGCAAGGATAGATTTCTCCATACACACTTTTATAAATCTAAATTAGTTATGAACTTAAGTCGATTACTCACTGTAGTCGTGGGTTTACTCTTTGTGAGTACACTTCACGCTCAAGTTACCACAGCTACCCTTACTGGTGTAGTTCTGGACGACAGTGGCACTCCACTAATCGGTGCCAACGTGGTGGCGATCCACGAACCTTCTGGCACGCAGTATGGAACAACCACTCGAGAAGGTGGTCGTTATACCATTCCCAACCTTCGCGTGGGAGGTCCATACACGATCCAATCTAGCTACATAGGTTTTGACGGGCAAAAGGAAGAAAATATCTTCTTGAGCTTAGCGCAAAAACTAAAGCTGGACTTCGGCATGCAATCTGGTGCCGTCGAATTATCGGGCGTAGAAGTTATAGCAAAGTCCGATCCTATACTCAACAGTGAAAGAACAGGTGCAGAGACCAACATTGGATCTCAGCAGATTACTCGTCTTCCTACTATTTCTCGATCCGCTTCTGATTATACACGTTTGACGCCATCCGCCAGTGGAAACTCCTTCGGTGGTAGAAATGATCAGTTTAACAATTTCAGCTTAGACGGATCCATTTTCAATAACCCATTCGGTCTGGATGCCGCTACGCCTGGTGGCCAAACCAATGCACAGCCGATTTCCTTGGACGCGATCGACCAAATCCAAGTTTCCTTGGCACCGTACGACGTGACTCAGGCTGGGTTTACTGGTGCGGCGGTGAATGCGGTGACTAAGTCCGGTACCAATGAATTTACCGGAACTGTATTTGGCTTCTACCGTAACCAAGGGTTAACCGGTTCTCGCGTAAGCGGTAATAAGATCTTTGTTCCAGATTTAGCTCAGTTCCAAACTGGATTTAGCTTGGGCGGTCCTATCATCAAAGACAAATTATTCTTCTTCGTAAATGCGGAGATCGAAAGAAGAGAAGACCTTGGATCCAACTTTATTGCTGCTGCTGCTGGACGTAGTGGAGAACAAGTTTCTCGTGTAGAAGTGGCAGACTTGGAAGCCGTATCCAATGCGCTCCGCAGTAGATTCGGGTATGAAACAGGCGCCTACGAAGGCTACATCCACGATACAGATAACCAAAAAGGTATCTTCAAGCTGGACTGGAACGTGAACAAAAATCACACCGTAACCGCTACCTACAACTTCTTAGATGCTTTAAAGCATAATAATGCACATCCATCTGCACTAGGACGTCGCGGACCAGATGCTACAACCCTACAGTTTAGAAACTCTGGCTACCAGATTAACAACAAGTTACAATCTGGTATCATTGAAGTGAAATCCATTTTTGGCAACCAAGCTTCGAACAAGTTCCAAGCTGGATTCACCTCTTTCCGTGACTCACGTGATCCATTCTCAGAGCCTATCCCCGTAATCAATATCAATCGAGATGGTATCCGCTATATAGTAGCTGGACATGAGCCATTCTCTATTCACAACCGTTTGGATCAGGATGTTTTTCAGATCACAGACAATTTCAATATTTACGCGGGCAGCCACACCATTACGATTGGTTCTAGCCTTGAGCGCTTCAATTTCAACAACTCCTTCAACTTAGGGGTATATGATCCATTCACCTATGGTGGAGGCTCTTTTGGTCCTGGCTTCCCAAGCGTACAGGCCTTTGTGGATAGTGTTTCAACGGGTGGATTTGACGATGAGTTTGCCTTCGCTGAGAATGTATTCAAGACCAATGGAGGTGATGACGGAGTAGAAGGAGAAGGCTGGGCATTGGCTGAGACCAACTTAGGTCAATGGGCTTTCTATTTACAAGATGAATGGGCGGTTTCCGACAATTTCAACCTAACTTATGGCTTACGTTTTGACGTGCCACTATACTTCGATACAGAAACTAAAATACAAGAAGTTATTGACCGCAACTGTTGTCACGTTCCTGGTTTAACTCGGAGTGATGAAGACGGCAACAATATCGTATTTGATCATACCCAACTACCCGATCAGAAAGTATTGATTTCTCCTAGAGTAGGTTTCAACTGGGATGTGAAAGGGGATAACTCGCAGCGTCTGCGTGGCGGATCCGGTCTATTCACCGGCCGTTTCCCATTCGTATGGATTGGCAACCAGGTGGCTAACCCGAATATCTTCTTCTATAATGTTACGCGTCCTGACTTCCAGTTTCCACAGGTATGGAGAACGAACTTAGGTTACGATCAAAGCTTCAAGGGAGGATGGACACTTTCTGCGGATTTCATCTACACCGAAGATGTTAATGCTATGATGGTGCGCAACTATGGTTTACGTCCACCAACAGCTCGACTACAAGGCGTGGACAACCGCCTAATCTACGGACCTAATGATAGAGTGGAAAATGGTAACAATGCTTATGTGTTCACAAATACGAACGTAGGTCGTTCCACCAATATCAGCCTGCAACTACAACGTCAGTGGTCAAATGGGCTCTTCACCAGCATTGGCTATAACTTCCTAGACGCACAGGACGCAAGTTCTATTGAAGCGGAAATTTCTAGTGATGCCTACGATAGAAACCCAGCGATCGGTCATGTAAATGAGGCTGTCTTAGCTCCGTCTCTCTACGGTAACCGCCACAGAGTAATCGGATCTGCTCACAAACAGTGGGTATATGGACCTTGGGCCACTACTTTTGGTCTGGTATTCGAATATGCGCAAGGCAACCGTTTCTCTTACACTTATTCTGGAGACATCAATGGCGACGGATCTGGCTTAAATGACTTGCTGTATATCCCAACTTCTGGTGAGATTGGACAAATGCAGTTCTCTGGAGATGCGGCTCAGCAATCTGCTCAAAGAAGCGCATTTGAAGCTTTTATTCAGCAGGATGATTACTTAAGTGACAACCGCGGTTCGTATGTAGAAAAGTATGGCATTTTGAGCCCATGGTTCTCTACTTGGGACCTTCGACTATTACAAGATTACAGCTTTGCTTCTGGCGATAAAACACAGACAATCCAATTCAGTATCGACATTTTGAACTTTGGCAACTTGATCAGTAGCAACTGGGGCGTTCGTCAATTCGTTACCAACACCCAGCCTGTAGGGGTGAGTGTGGCCGACGGCGTTCCAACTTATAGCTTCGATACTAGCTTGCAAAGCACATTTGTAGATGATTTCAGCTTGCTTTCTCGTTGGCAGTTGCAATTCGGTCTACGATACATCTTCTAGTTTTATTGAACTAGACTGAACTTTTTCTAAGGCGTAGAGTTGATACTTCAAATTAGCTCTACGCCTTTATTTTTCTACAACGCTTCATTTTTCGTCAGAAAAAATTTATGCCATGCGTTCAGTTTTAGTCATTTCATCGTTCCTCCTATCATACTCGTCCAGTATTTCACAATCCTTACGACAACATCAATGGGAAGATCGCGTCATTCTAATCTTCGCTAATAGTGAAAACAACGAACGCTTGCAAGAGCAACTCCAGCTACTTCAGGTAAATGAAGCTGAACTAAAAGACCGAGACCTAGTTACTTATCAGGTTTTCGATCAAAAGGCTTTCGGGCCAGATGGAGATTCGATAAAGATGAAGTGGGCTGATCAACTGAGAAGTAGGTATAATAAAGACGAGAACCCGTTCTTCTTCATTTTGATCGGCAAGGATGGAGGCGTTAAGTTGCGTAGTGATCAGGTCGTGGGGATGGAGAAGCTATTTGCCTTGATAGATGGCATGCCTATGAGAAGGGCGGAAATGAGGAAAAAAGATGGAAAATGAAAAGGAAAAAGGAAAGCATGACAGCTCCCTTTCTCCCTTTCGCACTAAACTTTAGCCACTATTAAGCTCTTATGCTCTTTTAGATTTCTTCTTTAGTTTGGCAATTTTAGCCGTCTTCTTGCTCTTAGCCTTTTTAGCAACTTTAGCTTTAGCCTTCGCTTTGCTCTTCTTCGCTGCTGCTTTAGCCTCTTGCTTCTTGGCTTTCTTCAATTCACTTTTCAAGCCTGATACCTTGTTCTGCATCTTTTTGATGCTCTTTTTCAATTTCGATACTCTGCTCATAGCACGGAGAGATTAATGTTTAATTAATAATAAGTTTACACAAAATTAACATGCTTTAAATAAAAAAACCGGATTTCAATGTTAAGTTTTCGCTTTTAGGGTAAAACTTAACATTGGAATCCGGTCCGCCAAGGGTCCCTTCTAAGCAACGCTATCAATAAGCAGCTGACTCGCAACTCTTTATAAACAAAGGCATTCCTTGGAGCCTCCCATTCGAAAACTTGAGCAACCCTTTACTTTGCCTGCCTCCTGCCCATTTCAGTCGAAGATGAGCGTATGCTACCGCAAACTATCCCAAGGCGCTTGATCATACACTTCCACCAATTCATACCCCTCCTCTCCTATCGATGGGCTCAAAATAGCTAGCACTTTGGCGTCAGTTGTGCCAACGTTAAAAGAGGCGTGAACGCCATCGGCGGGAATAAAGACGCTGTCACCGGGTTGGAGTATGCGTTTCTCCTGCCCCACCCACTGCTCGATTTCTCCTTCAATGACATAGATCACTTCTTCCTGTTGGGGGTGCTTGTGGAAGTTGTGGCCGTTACCTGGCGTGATATTCACTTCAATGACCACTAGTTTGTCAGCTTTGGTTTTCTGTGGTCCGCTGAGGCGGAAAAGGGTTCCCCAGTCTAGTACTTCTTCTTGACGTTCTTTGTCTGTGATGAACATGATTTGCTATTATTTTGAAAGTATGGTGATTTATAAGGACCAAATGACATACCTAGTCATCCGTCGTCGATGGCATCGGAACTTGGCTCTCCGTCTTCAAATAGGCCACGAGGTCCAGTACCTCCTGATCTGAAAGTGTTTGCAACAGGCCTTCTGGCATTAAAGAGGCATTACTTACTTCCCGAGTCTGGATATTGCTTTGGCTAATATTCACAGGTTCCTGTCCGACTACCCGCAAGGTCAACTGTCGATCATTTTCTGTCACTACATTTCCCATATAAGTTCTTCCATCGCGTGTGGTCAGGATTACCATTTTATAATCGTCTTGTATTTCTTCATTCGGGTAGATCATATTGCTCAAAATGTAGGCGAGATTAGCGCGATTTGAGCCAGTTAAATCTGGCCCGATTTCTCCTCCCTCCTCATACATCTTATGACAGGCCCCACAGGTGGTGGTGAAGAGTAGGCGGCCATGCGTAGGATCAGCTTCGGCAATCGCTGCATCGCTTAGTAAGGCTTGGTACCTTTGATAAGTAGCGGCCTTATCCCCTTCCATTTGATCGATCGGCCCCCAAAACTCCACAAAGCCATTGCCTACTACTCGCCGCAATTGCCTAGCGGCATAAGCTGGAATGTCCTTTTTGGCAATGCTTTCGGCTTTTAGTGCTTCAGTAAGCATTTGACCATAGAGACTACGAGCAGACAATGTTTGAATAGCCAATTGCTGATCAGCGGTATTGAAATCGGCATATCGGTCAATCAATAGGCTTCCCAATTTTTTCTGTTCAAAACTGGCTATTGCCTTGATGGTTTCAGCACGTAAAGCGGGATCATCCAATAAGCCTGGCAAAAGGTCTGCTAAGGGCTCCCATTGTTTAGTCGCGAGCGCTTGCAAGGCCTGAATTCGTTGCTCCTTTGATGCTGTTTTGGTTTGTATGGTTTCCATGAATTGCTTAGCAGCCTCTGCATCACCAAATTGTTGGGCTACAGCCAAGGCTTGGGGGGCAAGACGCTTATTGCGCTTCAGTTTTGTATATACCTTATCCCAATTATTGGGTGGAGAGATAGAGGATTGGCCATCCAAGGCGGCACTTAGGCCTGTTAGCATATGTTCTTGTCCAACGCTTTTCGCTTGCAGCTTTGCAATTACTTGGTCCGTAGCCCCAGCATCAACCAGTCGACGGGCAATGCATTCAGCTACAAAGGGAATTCGACTCTGTTTAGCCAAGTCAAGGGCGCGGGTTGGGTTTTCTACAACAAGGCTTTCGATGCCATACCATAGCATTTTAGGAATGTTGTGATCTTCCGCATCAGTGCGGCGTTGTGCTAAGGCTTCTGCAATGGCCCAACGCTCATTCGGTTCCATACGTTGTAGTGCGGCAGCCAAGTATAGACTAACCACAGAAGAAGGATCTTCCCGAGCTAGCTCTTCAAAGACGGCTAACGCTTCTGTTGAGGGTGAATTATCCTCGCAAAGCATTTGTATGGCCCAAGCCCTGATATGCTCATCCGAATCTTGCATCATAGCTAGCAGCTCCGAGTTCTCCAATCCTTGTGACAGATGCAATGTCCACAATGCTTTCAGTCGATGATCTTGGTTTGAACTTTCCTTTACAATCGATTTGGCTCGCTCAATGGCTGTGGCATCAATATCTTTTTGAGCAGCTCGCCCTTGCAAAATGATACGTGCTCTTCTTGCGTGCCAGTCACTGGGGCTAGTCTGTAATTCCACTAAGGACAAGTCGGAAAGCGCCGCTAGATCTTCATATCTACCTTCCCATTCCTCGGCCAGGGACTCCTCAGGGCTCAAGCGAAAGATCCGTCCCGTTTCTTTGTGTGCCACTTCCTTACCGCAAATGTCTGCATCATGCCAATCCAGTACATACAGTGCTCCATCTGGACCTATTTCCAAACTAAAACCAATCCACTGCGCATTATTAGCCAATAGCAATTCCTCTCCATGAGAAGCTACGAATCCTGATCCCTTTGGCTTTAAAACATCAGACAAAACCGCATGTTCATGAATATTCGCCATAAATATCCGCCCCTGTTGCTCTGCTGGAAAAGCATCGGATTGATAAACACGAGCCCCTCCATGTGCCGAACGGTGACGATGATCCACGATCGTACGAATATCGCTGTAGACGTAGGGATTGAAATGCTTTCCCCCTTGGCGGTGATAGATTCCCCCCGGGATGACGTGAAAAAGATGCGGAATCACGCAGGCACTAATAAATAACTGTCCCTTTGCATCATAATCGATTCCCCAGGGGTTACTAAAACCATGTGCCACGACTTCAAACCGATCCTTTACCGGATGATACCGCCATACTCCTCCGTTGATATCCACCCCCTCGGCTTGTAATAAATCTTCGGGAAAAGGTTCTTTGTGGGTATAGAGCTTTCCTTTGCCTTGCGGCTTTCTAATTTTTGATGGAGTTGCGAAGCCCTCCAAGCCATAAAGCCACCCATCCGGTCCCCAATGTAGGCTGTTGATCGTTTCATGCCGATCGCGGATACCCCAGCCCGTTAATCGCACTTCGATGTCCTCCATATCGGCTTGATCATCGCCGTCTTTATCCGGTACATAGAGTAAATTGGGCGGGGCGCCCAGGAATAGGCCGTCAAAACCCACGGCAATTCCAGAAGGGAAAGGTATACCTTCCAGAAATACCTTGCGACTGTCAGCTTTACCATCCCGATCCGTATCCTCCAAAATTACGATCCGACTATCGCCAGAATTTGAGAAGCCAGAACCTCTAGATTCATAATCTCTATTTTCAGCTACCCAAAGTCTTCCTTTATCATCCCAGCAAAAGGCCATAGGCTGGGTGATCATCGGTTCAGCTGCCCAGGCTTCAACTTGGTAGCCTGGTTTCACACTCATCGCTGCTACCGCCTCTTCTGGGTTAAGAAATCGAGCACTATGACCTTCCTTCTGGGCCAAGCCCCAAAGAGACGCAGTCGCATAAGTCGCTTCCTTTCCGCTATAGTCACTCCAATGCCCGGTTAATTCTAGATTATTTAGTTTTCCCGTATATACCTGGAGTTGATGTCTAATGACCTCGATGGTTCCCTTGGGAATAGTCCAATCTCCCAAACGAGCCCGCACAGGGCCCACGCCCAGCTGGCCGTCGACACGCCATGGCAGCGGAAAGTCTTTATTGTCAGGATGATCAAATATGGCGATATGAGCAAGGTCATCTCTTCCTTCTACCTGCATCCCAACATCTACCCACATGGCTCTTTGTCCTTCGGCTTTTTCATTCCGCTGCCGAGCGGCGTTAATGACTTCTCCATTAATACCTTCTTTCCAAGGCATTCGTAGGAATAGCCCGCCATAGTCATATTCTCCAATGGTAACATCGACCAAGCCCTCGCCACGCCATTCCAAATTCATGATATAACGCTGCTCTATTTCCTCTAAGGTCCAGATCTGAGTTTCCTCTAATATGGGATCGCCTTCCTCATTAAGGAGATGATACTGCGTCTGCCATTTCACCTTTGTACCTGCACTGTCAATTACTGTGACTCCAGTTCGCTTCCAATGCGTCTCCTCCGGATTATGGAAATAATCCCTACCGTTCACGCGCGTAAACCCCCAATACAATCCGGTTTGATGTTTGTGGTGACCAGGGCTATACTCCGTCAATTCTCCCTTGCCATCCGGAGACGCGATCGGGTGCAGGTAGGGCCTAAAGTTGGGGCGAGCATGTTGTGTGACTATCGCTTTTTCTTCTCCCTCTCTAAAGATTGCAATGGTATGCTCTGCTGAATCTTGAACGGCAATGAGCGGTGTGGCAATTACTACTTTTGGCTCCGATGTTGGCTTATCCGCAGTTTGACAGGAGAGAAAAGACAAGAGCAGGATGGATAGATAGAGATAGACCGAAGGCAGTTGTCGGCTTGACATTTCGTTTAGTTTTGATCATTCTTCGATCCGTAGCAAGGCCGAAGAAGATATTGATGAAGGATATTTCTGTTTCTGAATATAGGAAAAGTGCTGAAAAAATTGGCCATCCCTTATTCAGGAAAGGGCAAAATTCAGGAACTGGGGATCAGTTCATCTCTTAAGGTTAGGTCAAAGCTCAATGCCTTTTCGTTTTAATAGAAGTTGTGTTTCAACGACATCCTCTAAGAAGGGGCGGCACTTACGATAATTAAGATGATGTAATCTAAGAAAGGAAAAGTCATGGATCAAAAGGTAAACGCCTTGCAGCAGGACAGCATAACCAAAACCTAACCACAAACCTGGGGGCCCAGCTTCCATCCAATTCAATAAATAAAGTCCTACTAAACAGTAACTAATATCCAGGCCGATATTTAAGGCCAACATCTTCTCTACATGCTGTTGAATTTGAAAACGTCGATAGACGTTGCCTTTTCTAAACTTCCGATGATATATATGATCGTATAATTTGAATACAATCCAAAGATTAATGAGTGCCCAACTGATATTCATGGTGGCGAAGTACCAAAGCCAACCCTTACTCCAGAGGAGCATCGGCACACCAATGAGTAAATGCAAGAAGCACCACCAAGCTAGAACGGCCAAATGCTTATTGAGGATCATCAGGAAACGTGCATCGAAATCTCGCACTTCATCGACTATTTCCTCGATGGGTAAATCAACGATCAGTTTTTCCCAAAAGAAGCGAAACGGCACGATTTTCATTGTTCCATTTTCCTACAAACTGCAAAGCCTTCTTCTTTTTAGCAATGATTTTCCTCAGTTCTCGACCGGCTTTAACATCCTTGCAAAACCATGACAATTACAGCCTTGACCTCAATCACTTTTATTTGTAAATTATAACAAAATGAAGTCAGCTATAGACCTGATATTCAAACAATAAAGTAGTCTTCTGGAGCAAAGTTTTTATCACTAAAACTCCATCATATGCGCCTCTTTCAAATTTTGATTTACATGCTAGCCCTGACGATTGGGGGCTGCCTCGCTTTTCAACACAATATTCAATTTCCACATCGATCGCCGAAGCAATTAAAGTATATCGAAAAGGTACCTGAAACTTCAATTGGAACAGATGTAGTTGGCAAAGCTGCTGCCAGTAGCAATCCGGCCCTCAACAATCAAGGCAAAGCCTTATTCAAAATCAACTGTGCCTCCTGTCACAACAGAAATATGAAAGATGACTTGACGGGACCAGCCTTGGCAGGCGTAGAGGGAAGATGGAGTGATTACCCCAAAGAAGACCTCTATGAATGGATCCGCAACTCTCAGCGATTAGTTCAGGAGGGACATCCGAAAGCGGTCAAGCTTTATAACGAGTGGAATAAAACGATTATGAGTCCCTTTAGCAAATTGACAGATGAAGATATAGAAGCTATATTGTTTTATATTGAGGAAACGTCCAGTTAAAACAGTACTCTATGTTTCGAACCCGACTCCTATCTTCGCGACAAGCTCCATGGGCTCGACTCTTTTTCATCGTTTTGTTCTGGGTAACCAATATGGGGAATGGTTCGGTCCTACAGGCCCAAAGCTATTTCCAAATTAAGGGTCAGCTAATCGATCAACAGGACAATATGCCCCTGGCATTTGCACATGTCAGTCTTGTAAATGGCCGAATGGGTACGACAAGTAATGAAGACGGCTATTTCATTTTGCAAATTCCTAGTGATGCAGAAGCGGACTCCATCAAGTTTAGCTATATCGGTTATCAATCTAAAATAATCGCCATTGCAGAATTGAAGGGTGGACAAGGGAGGATTCCCCTTAAGCGAGCGGGTATAGAACTTCAAGAGGTCGTCGTCAGACCCAGCAATGTTGATCCAATTCTGTTGGTCAAAAGCATGCTTCGTAAGCTAAAGTACAACTACCCACAACAGCGTAAGAACACAACTGGATTCTTCCGAGAGATAATCTATCTAAACACTTCTCCTCCTACTGAGATGTTGTATGCTGAAGGGGTGTTGGAATATTTTAAGACAGCCTATAAAAAAAGAGTTCGTCCGCTCGATGCAGTGCGAATTGTTAAAGGGGTTCGAAAACCACTATTTTATGGCTATATACATAGGCAAGACACGCTTTCCTTACCAGCTATATCACAGGGTCCTCATTTAGGAATTTTACTTGATATTATTAAGACCTTACCTGATTTCTTGCAGCCCGACTTCTGGCAGCGATATAAGTTTCAGCATATTGGATACACAAACCTGGACACTTTTAGCTTGCACATCGTCAAGTTCAAACCTTTGCAGGAAAAAAGGCAGGGACTTTTTGAAGGCAAACTCTATATAGATGCCAGTAGTATGGCACTCGTGAAAGCAATTTTTATCCCAACCCGAAAAGCAATAGAACGTTATAACAGGATACATAACAAAAGGCAGCAACTTCCGATTGTGCTAAATAGTCGAGTTTTAGAAGTCAATTATAGTCATTACCAAGGGACATGGTATTTACAGTCTGGTCATGTGACAAATCAGTATATAGACATCAGAAGCAAGGTTCCCTTTACTAATAAGATGGATATGATCATTACCGCGATTCAGGCGGGGAAGGGGAAGCCGATCCCTAGTGATCAGACCGTGCATAAAGAAAGTGTTTTTGCTGTCCTAGTGGAAACACCCTCAGCAGATTTTTGGGAGGGCTACAATGTACTGGCACCATTGCCCGAGACTTTGGATAGTACCATTTTAAACTCGGCTAACAACGGTAGAAAAGAAACCCCGAGCGAAAAGCAGAATAAGAGCCAGAATTGACAACTGTAGATCCATCGCTAGTGGATCTTCTACGGGAAGAAGCAGTCTAAGCCGTCACTAAGACCATAATTTGACCTTTCACCATAAAACTGTACTTGTATGCGCCTCTACTTTGTTCGAATATTTCCCTTGCTCTTCGCCATCGGCATTATCTATCATTTACAATTAATTGATCGTATTGAGGAGGTTCCTTATACAGAAATTTCTTGGCGAAAAGATCAGCAAAAACAAGACACTCTTCTACAACAAGGAGAATTGCTGTTTCGGCAACATTGCTCTTCCTGTCATCCCTACAAGGTGAAGCATCGAATGCCCGCTTCAGATCTGCAAGGAATAAGTGAGCGATGGGAATCCTATCCCAAAAAAGATTTGATCCGTTTTATTCAATATCCGGATAGTCTGCGGAACGAGCTTCATCCAAGAGCCTTGGAAATTACTAAAACCGCCTACCCGAAAGTAGGCTTTCCTGACTTGAATTACCGTCAAGTGGAAAGTATCATTCACTTCCTCGATTCCATAAAATAATACCATCGCGAAAACGATCACTATGCGTTCATACTATTTCTCCTGCTCTTTACTCATCATACTAGCCATCCTTTTTCACTCTAAGGCTTCGAACCAGAGATCAATAGCGTCTCCAATTGACCTAGACCCAGTTTTCGAACAAGACAGTTTGTTTCTGAAAGGCCAGGTTTTATATAAAAGAAACTGCATGGCCTGCCATGCTTCCTCTCCCAAGGGAGTTGCCGGCCCAGCTCCAAATCTAGTTGGCGTACAAATGCGATGGAAGGATTACCCAAAGGAGGATTTATTCAATTTCATCCGGAACTCCCAGAAGATGATCCAACAGGAACACCCTAAGGCGGTGAAAGTGGCTAAACAATGGGATGGGGTAATGACAGCCCATCCTGATCTATCCGATGAAGACATATCAAGCTTATTGTATTTCGTTGAAAAAGTCCCCTACCAAAAGGAATAAATAGTCATCAGGCATCTTTCCAAGATTCGACTTTTAAGCTCAAAAAAGAAATGCTATTTTGGAAAGAAAAACATGTTCTTGCTTTCCTCCCACTGGCTTTTAGAATTAGGTGGTAAACTCCACCCGCTCCTGGTACACTTCCCCATCGGACTCTTGGTCGGGGCATGGCTATTAGAAAGCTGGAAGCAGTGGAAGCGAGGATCTCAGGATTATCGCCAGATGATTTACCTGGGAGCGTTCTTTGCGGTCTGTTCTGTAATTGGGGGAGCTTTGCTAAAAGCTTCCGGAGATTATGCCGGAGAAACAATCCGATGGCATGAGATCAGCGGATACCTGACAGCCGGTTTGGCCATAATCACAGCACTTTACTACCGATTTCGATCCGATCAATTTCCAGGAAGGGCTTACCTCCTGCTAAGCCTAAGCTGCCTAAGCCTCACCTTTGCCGGCCATTGGGGGGCAAGTCTCACCCATGGAGCGGATTACCTATCTTCTATTTGGGCTTCCTCGGAAAAACCAGATCAAGTAGATCTTGCGCATTGGGAGTCCCTCTCTACATTGGACTCCTTTCCACAAGATCAATTGAACCGGCTTAACCTAGAAGTTCGTGCACTCTTTGCTCATCGTTGCTACCAATGTCATAGTGAGGCTAAACGAAAGGGGGGCTTAGCTCTAGATCATAAAGAAGGCGTGTTTGCAGGCGGGGATGGTGGTGCCATATTTGTCGCTGGAGCGCCGGACGAAAGTGAAATTATTAGACGATTGAAGCTTCCCCGGTCTGATGAGGAAGCCATGCCTCCCAAGGGGAAAATTTTAGCAGATGCGGAAATT
>CAJXPD010000304.1 GCA_913057785.1 uncultured Lewinella sp.
CCCTGAATAGTACCATCAACTTTGTCAAGACCGACTTTGAGACACCACCAATTAGCTATGGTGATGGTAGTGGTATTTTTGCTGGTGGGGGTCTTTCTGTCTTCTCGGATGTATTTTATGTACCAAGAGGGATTGACCTAATTGGACTTCCTTTTGAAGCCCCTGCAGATAATCGTCCTGTTTACTACCGAAGTGGTAACGACATTCTAAATCCACGATGGACCTCCAAATATGCCAGAAATTCAAGTTTGGTGAATCGTGTCTTTGGTCAAACAGCATTGAGCTATAAGCCGGTAAACTGGTTGAACTTGACCTATAGATTGGGCATTGATACTTATACCGAACGTCAGGAGTATGTAGTCAATCGTATTGGTTTAGCAAGTAATGACTACGCAGCGATCAATAACGGGATGTATCGAACAACCGATATCATCAATACGATTTGGGATCACAATGCCTTTGCTTCCGCTAGCTTTGATGATGTGGCTCCTGGTCTGGACATGAGCGTAACTGCTGGTTTCAACTACCGTGAGGATGATTTTGCGAGAGATGGTATCGAATCCACGAACCAATTGGTATTTGGATTCATCGAACACTCCAATTTCACCAACCAGTCCTCTGTAAACAGTCTTTCAGGTTTAGATATTCAGAACAAGCAATTGGAGCGATTGGTGGCGGGTTATGCGTCGGTTACTTTTGACTATAACAACTACCTATACCTGAACCTTTCTGGTAGAAGTGACTGGTCTTCTACAGTAGAAAAAGAGAACAACAACCTATTCTACCCCAGTGCTAGCTTGTCCTTTATACCAACAGAGGTATTTGGTTCCAATGATTTATTGAACTTCTTGAAGTTGCGTGTAGGCTTTGGTACCTCAGCAGGTTTCCCAAGCCCATATAGTACCAGAAGTACGCTTTCTTCTAATGCCCGTCAGTTTGTTAGTCGAGCAGGAACAGTTATTACCACCAATAGTAACGCCACATTCTTCGAAGACAATGGAGCCGCTGCTACATTAGGTAATCCTAATCTTAAGCCTGAGCTACATACGGAATACGAGTTTGGGGTCGAAGCTCAGCTGTTTAGAAACCGTTTAGGCATTGATTTGACTTTGTACCAGCGTAATACGAAAGACCTCATTACCAATGCTCCTTTGGATCCATCTACGGGCTTTACCAGAACCACCATCAATATTGGTGAGATCCGTAACCAGGGTATTGAGTTGGGCTTAGATATCACACCCGTACAAACGACGAATTGGAATTGGAACCTGTACACCAACTTCTACGCCTATAACAGTAAGGTGTTGGAATTGGGACAAGGATTGGATGAAGTGAGTATTGCTGGTTTCTCTAACCAAGGAAACTTCGCTATTGAAGGGGAAGTGTACGGTATTATGAAAGGTTCCGCTATCCTAAGAGATGAGCAGGGACGTCCCGTCATCGATAACGATGGATACTATACTATCGACGATGAAGTGCAGGTAATCGGTAATCCCCACCCGGATTTCACTACTTCTGTTACCAGTACCTTGAATTATAAAGGATTTTCTCTTTCTGCTCAATTAGAGTACCGTCATGGCGGAGATATCTTCTCCGGAACGGCAGAAGCATTGTTGGCTAGAGGATTGTCCCAGGACACAGACTTTGATCGCACGCAAGCTTTTGTATTGGACGGTGTAATGGCTGATGGTACGCCAAATACTACCATGATCACTGCCACCAATCTGTACTTTGATAATTTTGGATTCGGTCCAGATGAAACCAGTGTGTTCGATGGAACTACGATTAGAATTCGGGATGTGACACTTTCCTATTCTCTTCCTAAGAGTTTGATTCAGAATACACCTTTCGGTGAAGTTTCTATCGCTTTAAGTGGACAAAACCTTTGGTATGATGCCATCAACTTACCAGAACATACCAATGTGGATACCGATGCACTAGGATTTGGTGCGGACGGTAATGGCTTAGGTTTTGAATTCTTGAATGGACCTAGTGTTCGCCGCTATGGCGCAAGTTTGAGACTACGATTCTAGTCGAGCTATCGCTGTCCCTGTCTGACGCTTAGTCTTAGGCATGTGAACACTATTCCTAATTATTAAAAAGAGCAAAATGAAGAAAATCAGAAATATATGTTCCTTAATCCTGTGCTTGTTCCTGGTCAATGCTTGTGACCTGGAATTGCAACAGGATCCTAATAATCTTTCTCCCGAGTCTGCCAATGCTGACTTCCTTTTGAATAGCATTGAGTGGGGATTGAATGAATACTTTTTTGAAATTACGGACTATACTATGGAGGTGACTCGTCTAGTCGCCATGGAGCCTCGTTCCGGTACCTACGAAACTGCCTATCAACCACAGGATTTTGATGATATGTGGGAACAAGCTTACGTGGGGATTCTCAGTGATGCCAATAACTTGATTCCACTGGCGGAAGAAAAGAGTTTGTTTATCCACTCGGGGATTGCCAGAACGATCCAAGCTTATACCTTGGTAACACTGGTAGACTTTTTTGGAGACGTCCCTTTAAGCACGGCACTGAATAGCGAGGATTTTACACCTAAAGTAGATGATGGAGCATCGGTTTATGCAGCTGCGGAAGCCTTGCTTGACCAAGCCATTGCGGACTTTGGTAAGGAATCCTTGGGCACGCCTGCCAACGATCTTTTCTACGGCGGGGATGCAGGGAAGTGGATCAACTTGGCCAATTCACTTAAGATGAAACTGGCATTGACTACTCGTCTGCTGAATCCAGCGGAGTCCAAAACTAAGATCGACGAGATTATCAATAGCAGCAAAGTGATCTCCGATGCCGCCGGAGACTGGGAATTCCCTTTCTCTACTAACACCACCACGGTTCCAGATAGTCGGCACCCTTACTTCAGCGACAACTACGGTGGGGCGGCTGACTACATGGCCAACTATTTCATGGATCTACTCCTTCGGGACAAGAACAATCCAGATCCTAGAACAAGGTATTACTTCTACCGACAAACACTGGATATCTCCAGCGATGTGAACGAATTGCCTTGCATTGTCGAGAGCAAGCCCGGACACTATGGCTCAGATATGATCTTTTGCAATGCAGGTGATGGATACTGGGGCAGAGACAATGGTGATCAGGACGGTATCCCACCGGATAACCAACTGAGAACGGTCTTTGGACTTTATCCAGTTGGTGGCAAATTTGATGCAGATGATGGTACGCTTGCTTCCTTTAGTGATGGTCTACAAGGAGCCGGCATTCACCCCCTAATGCAGTCTAGCTGGGTGAAATTCATGATGGCTGAAGCTGCCTTGACCTTAGGAACGGCTGGTGACCCTGCCACCTTGTTGCAGGAAGCTGTCGAAGAATCCTTGGATAAGGTGATCAATTTCGGACCAGGGGCTGTCAATGCTGATTTTGCAGCAACGACCGACGATATTTCAGCTTACGTAACTGAGGTATTGGATCGCTACACCGCCGCCGTGACTGATGATGAGCGTCTGAATGTGATCGTGACGGAATTCTACATTTCGCTATTTGGGAATGGGGTAGAAGCGTACAACGCTTACCGAAGAACGGGCAAGCCTGAGGGTATGCAGTTGCATCTTTCGAATCAGCCCGGTTCCTTCATTCGCAGTTTTGCTTATCCAAACAATAGTATTAACCGAAATGCCAATATCAGTTCAAAAGGTACGGTGGCGGTTCCCGTATTCTGGGATACCAACCCTCCTGGCTTTGTGCAGTAGGTAGATGTTTAGAGTGTTTTGGCTTTTCAAATTAATTATTGACTAAGGAAATTAAACATGAAGATTATACATTCTTTTTTCACCCTCTTGGCCCTTTCTGTGGTTTTTGTCTCTTGTGAGAGTGACTTTGTCCCACCTCATGAGGCAGTACCCAAGGGCGGTTTTGTAAGATTTGATGCAGAGGTAGAAAGCATCAATTTTGTGATGGACCTAACGCAGGAAAGTAACCCTGTATTTAGCGCGCCCATCATTGCACCTTCCGACAATGTGATCGCTTATGATCTTACCTTCAACTTGGTTAGTACGCAAGGTGTGGCTGGACCTTTTACGATTGCCAATATCACCAGCCTTCCTACGACTTTGACCTTTGATGCAGAAACGGTAGCAAAGGCAGCTGGGGTAAATCTAGCTGATCTTAAGGGACGTCTGGATTTTAACGCGGAGGTGACTCGAGAAGATGGTACCGTTTTCACCTTCAATGATTTCACCGGTGATTTGAATAATCCAGGTCAGCGTCAAGCTATGCAGTTTAGCGTTTCTCTGGTATGTCCATCAGATCTGGCCGGTACTTTTGACTATGTGCAAACGGATATGAAGGCCAATGGCAATACTTGTGGCCAACCTCCTATCTCTGGTACTGTGACTTGGACAGAGACTGGGGCAGGCCTGTACGCAACCGATGACGCCTCCTTTGGACAATTCGCCAATTGCTACGGAGACGCACCAGCAACAGGCCTAAGTATCAATGATTCTTGTGATTTGATCTCGGTAGCTGGTTCCGACCAATATGGCGATGGCTATACTTATAAAGTGCTATCGGTGGATGGACCAACACTTACTTTAGAATGGACCAATACCTTCAACGATGGGGGCAAAGTGGTCTTAACACGCCAGGATGGAAAAGACTGGCCGCAGTTAGGAAGTTAGAAATCACCCGAACCTTTCCTGGCAAGAATTAAACGGGCTGGCTCAACGGCCAGCTCGTATTAAAAGAGCGTTTTATTAGCATTTGGTTAGGAAGAAAACCTAACATTCACTGGTGTCTGATCCATGGTCAGGCACCAGCTTTTCTCTTTACACTTCTCTTTAAATCCAACTCTAATGAAAAACACCTTTACCTTGTTCATCCTCACCCTATTGATCAGTGCTTGTGGAAGTAGCCAATACACCACCAAAGGTGGGCGCAATATAGATTACTCGACGATGTCAACCCTAGCCGATGCCCTACGGATCCAAAGTGGGGTCCAGGTGATGGGCTCAGCGCATAATACAAAGATTTCGATCCGCGGGGTAAACACTTCTAAATCTAGTACTTCGGAAACATTCACTGCTAGTCCAACCGGAGGCGGGCCAGTCCAGCGACAAACGAAGGTCTTAGACGATGTAGAGCCCCTTTTTATGGTGGATGGTACTATCGTTGGCAATTCCTACAATCAAGCCAATCGAGTTGTTAATGTACAGGACATTGTATCCATAAAGGTATTAAAGAGCTACTCAGAGACCAATGCTTTTGGAGAGCAGGGTAAGAATGGCGTGATCAAGATTACTACTCGACAGGGCGCGACGGTACAAGCCAAATAGTATTGTGCAAGCAATCCAGTATTGAAGACTAGTGTCACGATCTAGCAAATCCCGAATTTTCAGCCCTGCTGAAAGTCCGGGATTTTCCTTATTCCAATCTAAATACTTATTCTTGTGGATTCCTTCAACACAAACTTAAGTATGATAACCCGATCTGCCTCGCGTTCCATTAGTCTACTAGTAGTACTAGTTTTCTTGCTTCCTAGTTTATCCTTTTCTCAAATTGAACAACCTGCTTTTGTAAATGGGGATCCCTTACCGGATGCGCCAGAACTGTCCAAACGAGGTGAATATCAAGTCGGGGTACGTACCTTGGAATTCGTACACAAAGGGCAGCTGGATATCCTGAATGCCAAGGAGGGCAAAGCTCCCTTGTATGACCGTCCTTTGACCGTCGAAGTATGGTATCCTGCGGCCAAATCAGGAGAAGAAAACCTGATCACCTATGATGAGGTGATGGGTATGAAAGGCAACCCGAACCGACCTAACATTCCCTTTACTTTCTTGGGAAGGGCAAGCAGAGGTGCTAAACCTGCCGCAGCAGAAACGGCCTTCCCTTTAGTCGTTGTTTCCCATGGTTATGTAGGATCAAGGTTCTTAATGACCTATTTGACGGAGAATTTAGCCTCGAAAGGCTACGTGGTAGTGGCTATCGATCATACGGAATCCACTTATAAAGATGCAGCCCCATTTCCTAGTACCCTGCTCAATCGCTCTAAGGACGTCTTATTCATCATCGATGAAGTAGCCCAACTCGGAACTAGCAAAGGCGATCATTTTCTTTCTGGCTTAGTGGATGCCGATCGCACTGCCGTGGTGGGCTATTCCATGGGCGGCTATGGTGCCTTGAATGCTGCTGGAGCTGCCTATAGTGCCGCCGCGATCAATATTTTCAAAGGTATGACGGGTGGCAGCACTGCCCTAGAAAGCCGAGGCATGGCTAGCGAGGAGTTCAAGGAATCTTACGATCCCCGAATCAAAGCTGTGGTTGCCTTCGCGCCCTGGGGAATGGTACAAGGCGCCTGGGACGCTGAAACGCTGAAAGGCTTGAAAGTGCCTACTTTCTTCGTAGCGGGTAGCCAAGATGATGTTTCTGGCTATGAAAAGGGCATCAAAGCCATCTACAAAGGAGCAGTGAATGCCGATCGCTACCTTCTCACCTACATGAATGCTCGTCACAACGTGGCTCCCAACCCTCCTCCGGCTGATGTATTGAAGCCTGGACTACATATCGATGAATACTACCGCTACGCTGAGCCCTCCTGGGATGAGCGCCGCATCAATAATATCAACCAGCATTTTCTAACTGCCTTTTTGGGCATCCACCTGCAAGGAAAGGAGTATCAGAAGTACCTGGAGATCAATGCGGATTCCAATAAGGAAACCTGGCCGGGCTTTGTTCCTCGATCTAGTACGGGGATGGAACTATTGCACGCTAAGCCAGGAGATGAGTAGAGTTAGATGTCTAGAATCTCCATCCGTAAGAAATTCGCCCGCGGCTTTCAACGAAAGAAGCTGGGGATATGGATTGGGGACTAGATCGAACAATTAGACCAGCCTGAATACTGAGCTGTTGCTGCTTGTTCCATTTGAAGCTAATTCTATTTTGCCAATTGAATACTTGGCTACTATTGAATCCGGCTGCCATTTGGTATAAATAGGCACAACTAGCTGTCCATTTGATCATATCTTCCTTCAAAGGAATTACTATGGAGAGGCTAGGGGCGATGCCGGTGTTTTGCCCTAGTCCTCCTGAGAAACTGTTGAGTAGAAGGCTGCTGTTTATCGTAATGGGCCGAGACCCAATCTGATTCATATAGGTAAGCTGCCCCATGTAGTAGCTATTTTGTTGATCCTTTTGCACTTCCTCGTTTTCAATGCTGTTAGCTTGTTGGGCACTGAACTGAGCGCTTAGGGAGGAGGTCCCTTGCTCGCCTATTCGGTAATTTCCGGAAAGGCCTAGCTGCTGATTGACCAGCACCAGTTTAACGGAATCCAACACTTGTAGTGGATCATTGGAAAATCGCAAGCGGTTCGTCGCACTGAAGTTTGAATAGTTGGCATTTAGATTGAGCTTCTCGGAGGCTAAGAAAGAAGCATTTATAGTGCCAATCCACCGGTTTTGGCTATTAGATTCAAAGCCTGAAAGGTTGTTGCGTTGAATGCCCAAATGGGCAGCAAGCTTTAGCTTTTTCTTGAAGGCAGATAATGTGCTGCTGATTGTTATGTTCTCCAGATCATCATTAAAAAACAATGTACCCAAAGAACGATAACCCGGATCGATCTTTTCGTGATGCATTTCAATATGCCCGAAATTCGTTTTTACACCTATACTGGTTTTGAGGGCCTTGTAGCTCCCTGTGCTATTTCTAAAAGGGATTAAACCTCGAGCTAACCAATGCATGTCATCGGTAGTTCTAAGTGGGCTGTCAGTATTCCTGCTTAAGAAACTCCAGGCATAGTCCATATCCAAGTAGAGAATGGGGCTGATCTGCTTTCGCCCTGCCAGTCCAATGACTAGGTTCTCCATAAGATTAAGTCCGGTAGAGTCAATTATTCCAGGCCTTGCTTGATCCTTCACTTTAAATAAGGAAACCAAGAGCTTTTCTTTGCCCGAGTCTACGCCACCTTGTATGCCCCAAGCTCGCCTGTTATAAGGCAGGTCCAGGTTTTGTAACTGCCTTAAGGTGCTGACATCTGATCTTTGCAATACGCCCTGAACGGCCTTCACCCGCCAGATTCCGGGATTCAATTCGGTTCCTACACCAGAAAAGCTTTGCCCGGCAAATACATAGGGAGAGAAATTAACATTGCTATTTCCTACATGAAGTTTAGCCCATTTATAGGAAGGACTTAGGCCAACAAAATGATAGGCAGGCAATTGGTAGTTAAAAACGGTACTTTTCGAAGACATCAGCAAACTAATAGGCACCTTCACACCATAAATGTCAAAGTTCAGTTGACCATTAAGACGCCAGGCAAAAGGGTTGACTCTCCTAATATCCATATTGCTGTAGTTCGTCAATACCGTTGTATTTATCCCTCCACTTATCTTAATGGCTGGGCCTGCCAATTTCTCCTTAATCTGTTGATAAGTATCTTCTATATCCTGAGATTGCCCCAATATTGGAAACAAGTATAATAGAAGTAATAGGGTTTGTTTTAGAGTGCGCATACTTTGATATTTATCGCTGAATGACGAAGTTGAGTGTCCGGTGATCATATTGGGTTTGCAGCACGGCGATATAGTTGCCAGCTACAGCGGCGGGTAATTGGAAGCTTTCTCGGTAGCTGGCCCATCCACTGAGGTCCCTAGCCTCGATTAAGACACCAGTATCATTGTAGATTCTCATCTGCCCGGCCTGGACGTCTGTGAATTCCGCGAGTAGTTCAAAGTTCCCATCATTTGGGTTCGGGAAGAGGCTAAAATCAAGAATAGAACCGCCGGTGATTGGACCGTTATGCGTCGGAATACTATCTGGATCTGTGTAGATGGTGATAAACTTTTCTACTTCCTGAACGCAATCCCCGAGTTGAGCCTCCATCTTAACTCCGTAAGTTCCTGCGGCAATGAATTGTAATTCGGTTTGATTCAAGTAGGTAGAAAGTTGTAGGATGTCATCATCATCTATGATCCAGTTAATCCGGGAGGGAATGGGCCATGATACTTCGATTGCAAATACGGAAGTGTTGATCAGACCGACATCTGGTAGAAGGAAGTTGGCTTGGAAATGATCTGTTCCTTGCAGTACAAGAAAAGAATCTGTGACTTCACAGCCATTTAGTGAGCTGGCTGTCAATACATATTGTCCAGCGGATTCGATTTGGACCTCATTTCCCATGACAGAAAATCCAGCAGCACCTGACCAACTATAGCTGAGCTCCTCCTCAGGCATAGATAGATTCAGTACCTCATCTTTGCAAAGGAAGAAGGTGTCCTGCAATAAGCTATCCCTTAGTAAGCTTTCGTTTGATTCGATGATACTTAAGGAAATAGAGTCTTGACAGCCTTTGCTATCTGTTACCGTAAGGGCATAATCTCCTGTTGGTAGTTGTTCGATCTCGGGTAGGTCGATGCCATTAGACCAGCTATATTCATAGGGTGAACTACCTTGTGTCACATATACCCCAATGACCCCGTTACTGTCTGCTTGACAATAATCATAGTCTAGTGTCAGAACTTCTACCTCCAAGGAATCACTTGCATATATTTCAACATGTTGGACAAAATATGCACAGCTTGAATCCAATTGACTTATATAGAGGTCGTATACTCCAGCCCCAAGGTTTGTGAAATCAGCATCTTCCTGCCACGTGTGTCCAGCATCAATACTAAAAAGGTACAATTGGCTGGTATCTATCATCTGGAAACTAATTGCCCCATTCACACCCTGGCAGGCTGCACCTGGCACTACCAAAACTGTATCAATTTGAGGGAGATCGCTTGAAAGTAGGGGGACCGCTTCTTGCCGTATGCAATTGGTTTGGACGTCTCTGATTAATAGTTGATAGATCCCATTTCCAAGATTCGGGAAGGACCCATCGCTTTGCCAGTTTAGGCCGTTGTCTAAACTATAGAGAAGGACTGGAGAACTATTGACGATCTGTATACTACCATCCGTAGCTTCACAGTTGGAAGGAGTTGCGACTTGCCATTCTGTGGGAGGCGGGCCTTGGATATAGTCGAGATCCACAATGACGATACTGTCACATCCTAGAGTACCTTGATGGGTGAAAGTGTAGCTCCCAGGCACTGTTAGGGATTCACCATCATACTGGAAGCCTTCTCCTTCGCACAAACGAATGGAGAATTTAGCTGTATCTTTCTGATTTACTGATAACTGTAAGGTTATGGTGGAATCACATCCGTGTACATTTTGAAGTGTTTCTTGATACAGGCCTGCTTCTGAATAGAGCATTCCCCCCATTTCGTATGCCTCGCCTTCACATATCATGACATCTAGCTGGTCGACAATAGGCTCATGGGAACTGACCGACAAGTGAATGATGCTGTCACAAGCGTTTTCTCCCTGGATATTGAACTGATAGGTGCCTGCAGCTGTGATGACGGAATCTCCAACCTGGATGGACTCGCCAGAGCACAAAGTCCGTTCCCAATACACTTCTGTTATGGAATTTGCAGAGCTATCATTGAGCAGGATGACTTCAGGGTATGAAGTAAGACAAGAGCCGTTTGGATAGCGAACGGCAACTTGGTATGTACCAGCGGGAAGAGGGGTAAATAGATTATTGTTTTGCCAACTCACTCCTTCATCAATACTATACTCCAATAAATCTCCCGGAGAGGCCTCGATCGCTATGAAACCAGCCTGAGCACAGGCAAATGGAGAATCAAATTGGACTTCCAAAATTTGAGGAGGAGAGATGGAGGACACTTCCACCAGTTCGGGATGTTCAAATTCACAGTGATTGATCACATCACGCATTCTAACCAAATAGTTTCCCGCTGCTAGATCCGTAAAGACCGGAGAAGCTTGGTAGTTCCGCCCTCTATCAATACTGAATTCAAAATTTCCTTCGTTTGTGGGATAGACTCGAATGCTTCCATCATGACCCTGGCAGTCCGTCACGCCATGCGTCTCGATTTGCAAACTATCAGTCGTACTTATGAAGCTTAGATTAATTGGAAATAGATGAACTAACTCGCAGGCAGCATCTACCAGTCTGATTCTTACATCATACATTCCTCCTGGTAAACTATCAAATAGAGGATCAGGATACCAGTTGATACCACCGTCAATACTGTAAGCCTCTATTTCATTAGCGCTGTTGGTATAATTGATCAGGATACTTCCATCTTGCGCACCGCAGAAAGAAGGAAGTAGTTCTTGAATCATAAGATTCTCGTATATCGGAGGATCGGGAATGACGACCGGAGGATAATAGATGCTTATGCAAGCTGATTCCTTGTTTCGTACTTTTACTTGATAGAAACCACTGAGTAGACCACTAAAAAGGCTAGTATCTTGCCAGCTTTCGCCATTGTTTATGCTAAATTCAAATAGCGATTCATCTTCTAAAATGGTGACTTGCAAACTTGCATCTGCTACTCCGCAAGCTGTAGGAAGGGTAGGATTTACTTGCCAAATCGTTGCTGCATGCTGGGCAGAGAGTCTAACTGGTATTTCATAATCAGTCTGACAGCTGCCGTCGAGACTGCTCACTGCCACGAAATAGATGCCGGGATTTAGACCTGAAAATTGATAATCTTCTTGCCAATTTTGGCCCGCATCTATACTATATAACAGATTAGGATCTACTGGATTGATAAAAATACCGCCATCTTCACTTGCGCAGTCACTGGGTAATATAATACCCACATTTTCAATCAGAGGGGCTGCCCCACCCGAAATGGTGAAATTCCCGATGGCCCCTACACATCCACTGATCGTATCTTGAGCAAGTATGTCATAAGCTCCAATGGGCAATTGACTGAATAGAGGAGAACTTTGCCATTGCTCACCATTGTCCAAGCTAAATCGGAGATTGGTCTGATCAGTTATTATATTAACTGAGCCGTTTGACAATTGACATTGAGGACTATTTTGCACTTCTAGTTCAGCGATGGCAAAAGCAGTGTTATCTTGAATTATAACAGTATCAGGCCAAGAGGTTTGGCAGTTTGTTCCAACTAATCTAGTTGCAATCAGATATGGGCCAGCAGACAAATGCTGAAGACTGAACTCCGATGTCCAACTTGCACCTCCATCGATAGAGTACTCTAATTCCTCATCGCTGTTACTTAGGATTGTGATACTGGCTTGACTCGAGTCACAGCTTGAAGGCTGCTGAACGAGTACATCAGTGACAGCAATAGACTCCGTCGCTTCAATATGTATGGACTCATTTGCATCGACCTGACAGGTGCCATCTGTATATCTAATGCTCACTCCGTATGGGCCAACAGCTAAGTCAGTGAATACTGAATCCGCACTCCAATTCTCTCCTCCATCAATGGAATATTCAATTGGTCGAGATGCTAAGCTATTCACGATAATTTGGCCAGTAGGCGAAGAACACTGGGTTGGCTGTATTTCTTGAATTCCCAGAAGCTGCGGGGCCGTTGGGGCTTCAATATTAACCAGCTCTGCAGCATCAACCTGACAACTTTCACCGATCATTCTGATGCTGATCTGAAAGGTCCCACTTCCTAGGTTTTCAAACATGGGATTTAGACTCCAGTTTTGGCCTCCATCAATGGAGTATTCTAGCTCTTCACCACCTACACTTACAATTGATATTTGTCCGTCATTGATCTCACAACTGCTAGGCTGATCGATAAGGATTTCTTCAATTTCGGGTACAATGGGATGGACTATGTCGATGACTTCTTGCGCGTGAACCTGGCAATTACCATTGACATACCGTATACTTATCTGATATGCTCCTTCATCAAGGTTGGTGAAAACGGATGAAGTATGCCAACTGTTCCCTCCATCAATGGAGTAAAGTAGGTCCTCCTCTTCTTGATCGGTTAAGATCTTAAGTGAAGCATTTGTGGACACACAGTCGGTATTTACCTCGGGTTGAACATCAGTGATGATCGGGGCGACTGGACTGGTAATATGAATTGTTTCTATCCGTTCCAGTACACAGCTCCCATCAACATAACGGACACTTAGGTGGTATTCCCCGGCGGCTAGGCTGGTAAAAGTAGAACTCAACTGCCAAGTTGTACCATCATCTAAAGAGTATTCCATTACTTCTTCGCCTTCAGCTTCAATCTCGATTTTTCCATCTTGGACTTCGCAATCTGAAACAGATTGAGCATTAATACGCATGATATCTGGAGCACTAGGGGAGATGATCTGAGTGGATTGATTTGACAAGAGGGTACATTCGCCGTCCAGGTTTCGAATGCCAATTTGGTATTGTCCTGGGGGTAGATTTTCGAACTCGGACTCATTGCTCCAACTTACTCCGCCATTGATTGAGTATTGAAGGGGCCCTGTTCCAGAAGCTACAATCTGAATTATTGCATCTTCACTCCCGCAGCTAGAGGGCTGTTCTACCAAGATATCTTGTAATTCGGGGGCTGCTGGAGCAGTAATATGAATCGCCTCCAAAGCATCAACTTGACAACTGCCATTGGAATAACGAATACTCACCTGGTATGGTCCTGGGGCTAGAAGATCATAGAATGATTGACTAGACCATGAATTCCCTCCATCGATAGAATATTCTATTCCAGTAGCGGGGGATGTAGTGATTTGAATGCTTCCAGAAGGATTACTACAAGAACTTGAGGCTTCAGGAAACACATCCAGGATTCTTGGTACCTCCGGGACAGTGATCGTCACGGGTTGGGGTAGATTAACCTCACAAGTTCCATTGGCGTATTTAATGGCGATACTATATTGTCCAGGGGGCAGTTGTTCAAATAGTGGAGAATTTCTCCAGCTGTTACCACCATCCACAGAATATAGGAGCCCTTGACCAAAACCCTCAGCTTCGATCTCTAGTTTTGCATCTGTTTCACCGCAATCACTAGGGTTATCTAGAAACACTTGTAGAATTTCTGGAAGACTAAGAGGTGCTATGGTAATTGTTTCAGCATATTTGACTGGACAAGCCCCACTTTCATTGCTTACCACTACATGATACACACCTGTAGACAAATTGCGGAAAGTAGAATGGGAGTGCCAAGTTATACCGTTATCAATGGAGTATTGGATCGGACCAGAACCAGCCAAGGCGTTTATTCTTATTTCCGCATCAAAAACGTCGCAGTCTGAGATCTGCTGGACTTCGACCGCAAGTATACTTGGCGCTGAGGGGGCCTCCAGTTGAATTTGATTT
>CAJXPD010000305.1 GCA_913057785.1 uncultured Lewinella sp.
AGAGTATGTTTAAATTTTCATGATTGTGCGAGGGCGAGCAAATTTGATTCTGAACGAGGCAAAAAACGTAGGCATACCTGGAAGGTAAGGCGAGGCTTTTTAACGAAGTACAGGAAAAAATTTGCCGCTCGTAGCCGATTGATGGAAGTTTAAACATACTCTACTCTTTTTCGGCAAGGACGATATTATCAGCTAGTTGTTACAATTTTCTCGACCACTAGGCAAAAAGCGTCTGCAATTTCATCGCCACGCTCATGTCTCCGTCGATCTTGACCTTTCCACTCATTACTGCAGACATTGGATTGAGTTGTCCTGATGTCAAAGCCATAAAATCTTCCTTAGAGACGGTAATGGTGCAATCCGCAGGCTTATCATCGAAGGAAACCACATTGGTATGCAGCGTACCGTCAATCAAGACCTTTTGATCGCCAAAATCAAATTTAAGGGAGTGACCTATGGGAGAAGCGCTGGCCGCTTTTATTTGCATCTGCTCCAAGAATTTCCCTTGGTCCATTTGCGCAGCTGCTTTGACTCCATTCCGTTCAGCCTTCTGATATCCGACATCGTCAATCACAATCTTGGCTATGATTTCGCGCATGATCTCTGAGGAACCTCCTCCGATGGTACCTACGCGCACATCGCGATACATTCTGGCTAAGGGGTACTCCTCCATAAAGCCGTAACCACCGAACATTTGCAAACACTGCGTAGAGATTTTTTCTGCCATCTCCGTTGCCAGTAGCTTGGCCATTGAACAGAGTTTTACATCATAAACATTATCTGCATACAAGCGGCAACAATGATAGGAGAAAGCCTTCAGTCCTTCCACCTCACTAGCCATCTGAGCGATGCGATGCCGTAGCACTTGGAACTTACTGATGGGACGTCCGAATGCCTCCCGTTCTGACATGTACTGCATGGTTGTTTCCAAAGCCCATTCCATACCCGTTACACAGGCAGGAACTGCTACTAGTCGCTCCAATTGCAACCCATTCATTAAGTAGTAAAAGCCCCTACCCTCTTCACCTACTAGGTTCTCTACTGGAACTTTTACATTATCAAAACTCAATTCCGCAGTGTCAGAAGCATGCCAGCCCAGTTTCTTTAGTTTTCTGGCAGAAACCCCCTCCGCTTGGCGGTCGATCACCAATAAACTCACCCCTGCTGTCCCGGCTTCTGGGTTAGTCTTTACGACCGTAACAATGAAATCACCGTAAACCGCATTAGTGATGAAGGTTTTAGAGCCGTTTACAATATAATGGTCTCCCTCCTTAACTGCTCGGGTTTGTATATTGGCGGCATCTGAACCTGCTCCAGGCTCGGTAATCCCAATGGAACAAATAAGATCTCCACTGATAATACCCGGAAGGTATTTCTTCTTCAATTCTTCAGAACCATATTTCAAAATGTAAGGTCCTGACATGTACTGCGTCACCTGCTGAGTGATCGCAAAACCGCCCGAATTCATTCGGCCCAATTCCTCATTGAAAACAACATCATAAAAGAAGTCAAGGCTCATCCCTCCATACTCTTCTGGATAGGATAGTCCTAAAAATCCCATCTCTCCCATCTTCTTCCAGACATCTCGTGGGATTCTTCGATCTTCTTCCCATTGGTCAATATTAGGTCGCACTTCCTTCTCTAAGAAAGCGCGAAAACTTTCGCGAAATAGTTCATGCTCTTCAGTGAAGTAATAACTTTTCATGGTTTATACTTTATGCTTTGCCTAAGTCATTAATTGAATGAATTGAGTTCCCTTTTAGTGTAGTACTATTCCACAAAAAGGTCCTTAAAAAGTGTTTTCTCGGGATTGACAGCGTATCGCTCAAAATCCGTTACGCCTTCCTCTCGCAATACATCTTCATCTATGAAGAAATTACCAGTGCAAGTTTGGCTATCTCTGGAGAGAATGGCAAAGGCAGCATCGCCCATAATGGCAGGCGTTCTACTAGCCTGCATCATGGCTTCCCCGCCAAGAAGATTTTTGACTGCTGCGGTCGCAATGGTAGTTTGAGGCCAGAGTGCGTTAGCAGCAATACCATCCGTCTTCAATTGATTGGCCTGCCCCAGTACCGTCATGCTCATTCCATATTTGCTCATGGTGTAAGCCAAATGCGCGCCGAACCACTCGGGTTTCAAATTCAAAGGAGGGGACAAGGTTAAGATGTGTGGATTGTTTCCTTTCCTCAGATGCGGGATACAATGCTTACCCACCATGAAGGTGCCACGCACATTAATCTCGTGCATGAGATCGTAGCGCTTCATCGTGGTGTCTTCTATCGGTGTAAGGCTAATGGCGCTGGCATTGTTTATTAGAACATCTATCCCGCCGAAAGTTTCCACCGCTAGTTGTACGGCATCTTTGACCATTTCTTCGGACCGAATATCCACGATCACAGGTAGAGCTTTCCCCCCAGCGGCTTCCATTTCTTCTGCAGCTGTATAGATCGTTCCTGCTAGTTTTGGGTGAGGTTCAGCAGTTTTGGCGGCGATGACGATATTGGCACCCTCCTTAGCTAACCTAAGGCCGATGGCCTTCCCGATTCCACGGCTAGCTCCGGTAATGAAGACTGTTTTATTTTTCATGTTGAAGGATTATCCAAAGTTGAAGAGGTATGTTTTAGAGATTATTGTTGAAAGTTTAGGGGTTGATAAAGGACTTGATCACATTTGGTAAACCCATAATATCTGAGTTTAAGTGTTGGGCTCCGTCCACGTATAAGTTAGTGCCAGTGATATAGGAGGCTAAGGGACTGGCCAGAAAGCAAGTAGCCTGAGCAATATCTTCCACTGTCCCGAATCGTCCTAACGGAATGGCCTTTTTGGCTTCCGCAAACATATTCTGGATTTGCGGAGGGTACTGCTCAAGGCCTGAAGATTCAATCGTTCCAGGAGCTACACAATTGATACGGATGTTGTGACTGCTCCATTCTACTGCCAAGGTCCGTGTTAGGTTTTCTACCCCAGCTCGAGCCGCACCGGTGTGCACCATTCCAGGGAAACCTCTATAGATATTAGCGATAATATTCACAATCACGCCCCCCTTTTGCGGAATAAAGAAATGGTTCGCTGCCTCCCGGCACATAAAGAAGGTACCATTAAGGTTATTGTTAATCACTGCGTTCCAGCCTTTATCATTGATCATCTCCGCTAAGGCGGGAAATTGTCCACCGGCATTATTTACTAGAATATCTAGCCGGCCATGTCTTTCCTTTATTTGTTGAAGGACCGCCTGAATTTGTTCCGATTGTCGGATGTCACAAGCCTTGAAATCACATTCTCCATAAGCGGAGAGTTCCTCGGCAGCCTTTTCCAAAGGTCCTTCTTTCCTAGATATGATTGTCACCTTGGCGCCCAATTCCAGCATTTGCTTGGCAATGGCATACCCAATGCCGCTCCTTCCTCCGCTAACCAGGGCAATTTTGTCTTTGAATAATTCTGGATGAAACATCATCAATTAGTATATTTTTTAGCCTTTTGTATAGTCTCTTCTAGGCTAGTTTTAAACTCCTCTTCCATTCGATCCACCAGTTGAGTCACGGTCGGGATATCGTCGATGACTCCACAGCCATGCCCAGCGGACCAGGTATCGACCCAGGTTTTGGTCCCTTCTTTAGGTGGTTTTAGTTTTTCTCCGTAGTTCACTTTTCCAGGTGCTCCTAGAGCGGTTAGATCATAACCCGCCGCCACCAAACTGGGACGAAGGAAGTTGGCCGGAACGCCCGTAACTGAAGGTGTATATATAATCTGGGAAGAATCGGCTTCAACGATCATATCTTGATAAGCACGCGGCGCCATACTCTCCTGTACATTAATGAAGCGGGTGCCCATATAGGCATAATCTGCCCCCATCTGTAAAGCCGCAGCAATGTCCTTTCCGGAACTCAAGGCTCCTCCCAAGATAATCGACTTATCAAAAAAGGCTCGGATTTCCCCGACTAAGGCAAAAGGATTGGTTGCTCCCGAATGTCCACCTGCCCCACTGCAAACCGCGATGATACCATCGACACCGGCATTGGCGGCTTTGCGTGCGTGATAGGGCGTCGTCACATCATGGAATACCAATCCACCGTACGAGTGCACGGCCTCCACTACTTCAGTAGCTGCTCCGAGGGAGGTAATAATGATAGGGACTTCGTGTTTCACACAAACCGCTAAGTCCGCTTTCCATCTTGGATTGGTTCGATGTACCACCAAGTTAACTGCGTAAGGAGCAGCAGTCTTGCTACTCCCCTCATTGTAGGTCTTCAAACCTACTTTGATCTCCACCAACCACTCCTCAAATTCCTCTGTGGTCCGCCGATTCACCGAAGGAAAGCTACCCACGATGTTATTCTGGCAACAACTCAGGACGAGTTCGGGCCCTGACACTAGAAACATAGGGCTGGCAATCAAAGGAATCCGCAGCTGTTGATCTAAGGTGGCAATATCCATGCTTATGCAGTTTCTCTTTGAGGAATATTCAACATTTCACGCGTCTCTTCGATGGAAGCGATCTGCCGGCCCATCATGCCCGCCAATTTTGCGCCCCACTCCACGCACTCTCCGTTGGATTTGGCCATTTCTCCGTTCGGTAAATAAAAATTATCCTCCAGTCCCACTCGAAAGTTGCCACCCATCGTGCAGGCAACTGCGGCCATCTGCCATTGTTTGCGGCTAATGGCAATGACCTGCCAAAAAGCACCTTCCGGCACCTGCTTGATCTGATGAATTAAATTCTCAGTCGTAGCAGGAATTCCCCCCAACACCCCCATCACCAAACTATAGCAGGCATTATCTGGGATTAGCCCCATATGGCGAAGTGGTTCAGCATTGCGAATATGTCCAGTATCAAAACACTCCATCTCCGGTGTGGTACCTGCCTCATTCATGATATTGACACAGTATTGCATCGTATCAAAGGAGTTCTCAAATACGGCGTTCCAATAGAATTGCTTTGACTTCTTGGAGTATATAGCATAGTTCATGGATCCCATGTTAAAGGCCGCCATATCGGGTTTCAAGGCTTTAACATGCCGCATGCGATCCTCATTCGAGACACCAATCGCTCCTGTGGAGTAATTGATGATCACATTGGGGCAGCGTTTGCGTACCTCTTCATGGATCTGCTCAAAGACTTCCAATCGCCAGCTCGGCATGCCATTGTCTTCTCTAGCATGAATATGAACAATGCTTGCTCCTGCATCTACCGCCCGCTTGGCCTCCTCTCCCAATTCAACTGGCGTGTATGGGATGTAGGGGCAATGAGAACGGTTGGTGGCAGCTCCCGTTAATGCGGCGGATAAGATTAGTTTTTTCATCTGCTATATATCTTTGCTTTTTTAGATTTGCAGAGGTCGGAAGAAAGAGGACAGAAAACAGATTTCTGACTTCTCACATTTCACTTATCTGACCTCTTACAGCGAAGCGTTCTGCCATCTGGCACCTGATTCGCTCCCCCTACTCCCCTACCCAATTTGGTTTCCGTTTCTCCCGGAAAGCTTTCAAACCTTCTTGACCATCTTTGGTCATGATGGTTTGTTGGAGCATATCGAAGAGGTATTTGTGTTCAGCAGCTGAGGGCTGAATATGGTCATACGCCTGCAGCCCAAGTCGGATTGCTGAGGGGCTATTTTGCTTTAATTCTTCAATCACCTGCTCCAGGGCTTGGTTTATATCTTCAGCTGTACATACTTGCGATACTAAGCCAAAGCGCTCCGCCTCTTGCACGGGCAGGTTGTATCCTCTGATGCACCAATCCACTACCTTCCGAGATGGCATTACTTTTAGTAAGGCGGCCATCACCTGGAAGGGATATAGACCTCTTTTCACCTCTGGCAGGCCAAACTTCACCGAATCCTGGGCTATCACTATGTTGCAGCCAGCTAGGAAGAAGAATCCGCCAGCATATACGTCTCCCGTGACCTTCGCTATGGTAGGTTTCCCGACTTTATTGAAAAGTTCACCAATCAACACCTCCCCTTCCGGGACAGGAACGGTGGAATCATTCTCCTCAATCAAGCCCATCATCGCCTTGAGATCTGCTCCGGCACAAAACACATTGCCTTTGGCTTGAATGACAATGATCCAGATCGATTTTTCCCCATGCGCGTAGTTCAGCGCATAGGCAATTTCATTGACCATCTGTGGGTGAAGGGCATTCTTCTTGTCTGCTCGATCCAGCGTCAGTCGTAGGACATGATCACTGACCTCACATTCTATGAAGGCAAACTTTTGCTGCTCGAACTCGGCCAGCTGAGCCTCGGTGTATAGGTTCATGCTTGTGGATTATTCATTATTTAATTGTAGCAGTAGAAAACCTGCTGGCACATTCCCGCCTTCTTCCGCATAGATCTCAGCTACTACCCCATCTCCGGTTGCGGTTAAGGTATTCTCCATCTTCATGGAAGACAGCACGATCAACTCCTGCCCAGCCAAAACTTGTTGCCCAGCCTGCACCAATATTTTTACTACTTGCGAAGGCATCGGAGCCACGTATCCTCCACTCACCTCTTCCGTTTCTTGGCTAGGAAATCGATCCATTTCCTCGACGAAGAGGCTTCCCAATGATTCTTGCTGTAGGTAAAATTGCGCGCCCGCTTTCACCCAATGAAATGGATACTGCACACCATTGATCTCCAGACGAACAAGATCATCGGTGGATTCAACTAGATTTACTTGGTAAGCGCGATCTTCCACTTCAAAAGCAAATCCACTTGCCTGTTTGTGGTACCTCAGCTGCAGCTCTTGTTCTCCAGCCAAATACCCTACCCGCTGTGCTTCGTAAAAGCTATTTCTCCAACCGGAAGGAAGGCTACGCAATAGTGTCCTGCTTTGCTCTCTTTCCTTCCAATTGATTAATGTAGATGCAATAGCAGCAAAATCTTGGGCATGACTTTCCGCTTTAGAAAGCTGATCCAGATTCATTTCCTCCGCGATGAAGTGCGTGTTGTACTGTCCAGCTAGAAAATCGGGATGCTCTAACAATTGAAGCAAGAAATCTTGATTTGTTTTTAATCCCAGACACTGAAGACGTCGAAGGACATAGGCTAGCTTCCGATGTGTGGATGCTCGATCCTCATCCCATACAATCAATTTCGCTATCATAGGATCATAGAAAATCGAAATCTCTGAACCGGATTGCACGGCCGTTTCTACCCGTAATCCTTCCAATTCCGGCCAGGCAAAGCGATGAATTTTTCCGGTGACCGGTAGAAAGTTATTGCTGGCATCTTCCGCATAGAGGCGCGCCTCGATAGCATATCCCCGGCTCTTTATATCTGCTTGCTCAATGGATAAAGGTTTTCCCATAGCAGATTCCAGCTGCATTTGTACCAGATCCAAGCCTGTTATTTCTTCTGTCACGGGGTGTTCTACCTGTAATCTGGTATTTACTTCTAGAAAGTAGAAGTCTCCGCTATGATCATCATAGATGAATTCAACCGTCCCTGCATTGTCGTAATGCAAGGCCTTAGCCGCTTTTACGGCGGCCTCTCCCATCTGACTTCTCAAGGCTTCGGTCATGATTGGCGATGGGCTTTCTTCGATTACCTTCTGATACCTGCGTTGGATGGAACATTCTCGCTCCAAGACGTGAATGGCGTTTCCATGTTGATCCCCAAAGATTTGAAACTCAATATGACGACCGGATTCTACATATTTCTCTATGATCAAGCGGTCATCTCCAAAGGCATTGCGCGCTTCCCGTTGTGCAGCGCCAATCGCCGCCTCCAATCCTTCAGCATTTTGCACAATCCGCATCCCTTTTCCTCCGCCTCCAGCCGTAGCTTTCAATAGCAACGGGTATCCTACTTCTTTAGCTACCTGTATCAATTTATCTGTCGTCTGATCTTCTCCTTGATAACCGGGCACTACGGGCACTCCATGGGCCTCCATGATCGCTTTCGCCTCCGCCTTAGATCCCATCGCCTTAATCGCCTTCGGATTGGGACCAATAAAGATCAATCCTTCCTCTGCACAACGCTTGGCAAAACCAGCATTTTCTGACAAAAAACCATAGCCTGGATGTATGCCTTCTGCGCCGACCTGCTTCGCCACCTGGATAATCTTATCCTGATCCAAGTAGGATGCAGTAGGTTGGCTCTCTCCAATAAATATCGCCATATCCGCCTCCCCAACGAATGGGGCGGATCGATCTGCTTCGGAAAAGACGGCAATACTCTTGATCCCCATCTTTCGGCAAGTCCGGAAGATACGGGAGGCGATCTCGCCGCGGTTAGCCACGAGTATGGAGGATAAGGTTTTCGGTCGATAGTCCATGGTCGATGGTTCTGGCTCCATATGTTCTTTGCTTTCTTCTTTTGAATCAGTTATCTATAGAATTTCTGAGGGCTTGTGTCATTCTGATGATCACAGCTACTTCCTCATAATGTGTCTTGAACTGTTCGTCAGTAATCAATTTCCGCTCTTTTCCCACATATAGACAGGATACAACCTCGATTCCCGAACGAATAGCTGTCCCTAAATAATTGGAAAATTGCTTATTCGTCGCTCCAGTTGAACCTTCAGCTATATTTAGTGCAATCGAATCAGCAGCTCGTTTAATTTGACTGGTTAGAATGTATAGTTCTTCCTGTGGAAAATCCCGAGTCAATTCATGCACTTGTCCAGTAAATGCAATTGCTCTTTGCCAAACCTTCAGATTTTCAAATTTGAATGCCATAAAACTCCATTTTCAAGTAGTCACAATTGTCCGAATCCCCTCTATTATGATTTTAACTGACTACACCGATGGTCGACAGAAAAACAAGGCATGTTTCAGCCACCATTGACTATCGACCATGGACCGACAACCTCTCCTACATCCTCCACACCCCAAAACCATCACTCCCCTTAAACGGCTGATTGTAAAGCACCGCTAGTGAAAAGCCGAGGTAATTGCGGGTCTGGCGGGGATCGAGCAGGCCGTCATCCCAGAGCTCCGAGGTGGAGTGCCAGGCGGAGGCCTTTGATTCAGCCTCGGCGATCAGCATGGCTTTGAGCATGGCAGCCTGTTCCTCGTCATAGGGCTGGCCGAGTGATTTAGCGGAGGCACGCTGGATGATCTCCATTACGCCTGCCAGTTGCTCGGAGCCCATCACACCGATCTTGGAATTGGGATAAGCAAACAAGAAACGGGGGTCGTAAGAGCGGCCATTCATACCGTAGTTTCCAGCACCGTAGGAGGAGCCAATCATTAAGGTAATGGAAGGAACTTCGCTATTGGATACCGCATTGATCAACTTGGCACCGTTCTTTATGATTCCGCCTTCCTCATAGGCCTTCCCGACCATGTAACCCGTTGTGTTTTGTAAAAAAAGCAGCGGGATATTATTCTTGTTGGACAATTGTATAAAGTGGGCCGCTTTGTTCGCTGATTCTGAGAAGATCACACCATTGTTGGCCAGTATACCGACGGGATAGCCATGAATTTTTGCCCAGCCACACACCATAGTGCTGCCATATTCTGGCTTAAACTCAGAGAAACGAGAGCCATCCACTACACGCATGATCAGCTCACGAGCATCGAAAGGAACCTTGGGATCAGCCGGTACGACGCCTAGGATTTCTTCGGCATCGAAGAGCGGAGCTTCGATCGGACCTTCTGGTGTATACTGTGGTTTTCCCACATTGACTACCTCCATCAGTTCTCTCGCCTGCCGGATGGCATCAAATTCATCCTCGGCGAGGTAATCAGAAACGCCAGATACACGGCTATGCATTTCCGCTCCACCCAACTCTTCGTCGGTTGCTTCTTCGTTGGTAGCCATTTTAACGAGTGGGGGGCCGGCGAGAAAAACCTTGGCTGCCTTTTTCTGAAATATGGCGAAATCGGACATTCCGGGAACATAAGCCCCTCCTGCCGTAGCATTGCCAAATACGACGGAGATAGTGGGAATACCCATCTTGGAACGGCGAGTAATTTCTCGGAAACTCTCGCCGCCATAATTGAATATTTTGGCCTGATCCGGAAGATTGGCACCGCCGCTTTCTACCAGATTGATGGAAGGGAGTCTGTTTTCACGCGTAATCTGTCCGACTCGCAAGCTCTTGAAGGTCGTAGCATAGTCTACGGATCCACCCTTTCGCGTACCCACATTGGAATTGATAACACATAGCTTTCCCGAGACCAAACCAATACCAGTAACATTGGTCCCGCCGGCACCAAAACCACCTTTGGTGCCCATACCCGCCAGGGGTAATAACTCTAAAAAGGGGCTGTCCCGGTCGAGCACCAACTCTAGTCGCTCACGTGCCAACAGTTTACCTCTTTTTCGCGCTCTATTGATGTGCTTTTCTTTCCCCTGAAATCGGCTATCCTCTAGATGTTTCTCTAGCTTTTCTACCAACTTCAACATCTCAGCCTTGTTGGCCAAGAATTGCTGGCTGCGGGTATTGATCTTTGATTGTAAGGGCTTCATGTAAATATTAATGTGCCTCGATCACCTCCTACATGGTGTTCGAATGTGTTTTGTATGACTAAAAGAAAGCTTGACCGAGGTCAACCTCGAACGGATCTCCGATGCTATGGTAAAATTCTTCTCCAAAGAAAGCTTTAAAGGAATCCACCCCTTTTTCGGTAAAGTGCGGAAGTATCAGGCTCCAGATAACCTTAGGGCCCTCCATGGAATCATGAACATCTCGGATCAGTTGCTGGGAACGCCAAAAGAGTGCCAACACCCAGATGGCTAGGCTTAAATTGGAGTAAGCCCCAGGAAAAGGCTCTGGCTTCATATTGCCCAGTTTGATCGCAAAGGCAATAGCCGCTTCATTGTCTTTGATCGTCTGCATGCACAGCTTGCGGAAGTTCTTCGCCATTAATGGATGTCGAATAACATTCAGATCATTAAAGATGAAAGTATACTGCTTTTGAAAAGCATAATACATCTTGGTCTCATTGGTCAGGTTTTCAAAAGAAGGGAAATCCCGACGTTTTTGACGCTCTTTATCTAAACCTGCCCAAAGTTCATCCGCAATTGCAGCGAGTAACTCATCTTTGCTATTGAAGTGATAGGCAATATTTCGACGGTTCACCCCCAACTCATTGGCTATGTCCTGGATGGACACTTGACCAAATCCACGCTCATTGAACACGCGGATCGCCACTTCTATGATCTTCTCTTTTGTGTTCATCTTTACCTTGTTTTTCGGTCAAAAAAGATTGCAGGCTAGTTATACTGACGTCGCTTTCAAGCTAATTCTTGATTCAAAAGTAATATTTTCACACATATTTTTACTTAAAAGAACAATTCTAGGTCAAATATTTTACCTTTAAGCACAATTTCAATTAAAAATACACCTTTGAAAGAACCAATTCGGATCGAATTGCCGATGCTACAACCCAAAATGAGTGTTAATGCCTACCTCTTTTTGGATCCAGAACCGGTTTTGATCGACTGTGGAATGAATACTGATGCGACCTTGGCGCTTCTTGAAGGGGAGCTTCAGAAGCATGGATTGGCCCTCGGTGATCTTGCCCATGTTTACATCACACATGCACACATAGACCACATGGGGATGGCAGGTCGATTGGCTAATAAGACAGAAGCCAAAATTTGGGTCAACCCCTTTACCTTGCCTTGGACTAGAGATTTGGAAAAACAATGGCAGAAACGAGCCAAAATTATTGAGTCAGCCTTGGTACAAGAAGCCCCTCCAGGATGGGATAATCCCGTGCTTAGAGGCATGAATGGTTTCTTCAAACAAGCGCTGGCCTGTTGGTCTGAAATCCCAGCAGAGTCGCTCAACGTATATGAAATTGGTGAAACACTGTCTTTTGGTGGAGGAGATTGGGAGGTGCTGTATGTACCAGGTCATTCTAATACGCAAACCTGCTTTTATGAAAAATCAAGGCAGTGGCTTTTCTCAGCGGACATGCTATTGCCACTGACCCCTACTCCAGCAATCGAAATGAAAATTGACGAACCAGAAGAGCGGGAAATTAGCATTGTTCGCCTACTAGATTCCTTTGAGCAGATGAAGAATCTTCCCTTGGAAAAAGTCTTTCCGGGTCACGGGGAAGCCTTCAGTCACCATAAACAACTAATCGACGCACAGTTGGCTAGAATTCAAATGCGCAAGGAAGAATGCCTGCGTGTGATTCAGAGAGGGAATACTTCATTTTTCGACATATTTGAACATATCTACCCCGGAGCGTTCAATATTTTCACGCTATCCATGTTGAAAGGATATCTCGATTTGTTAGAAATAGAGGAACACATTCAAATAGATACGACCGAAGGCTATCGAAAGTATAGAGCCAACGGAACTACAAGTCAATTTCCTATTGAAATTCAGAAAACAACCGATGGACTATGAATTACATCCAAAGTGTAAAGAAATCACAGTATGAAATTCTGACCTTCAATCGTGGTAAGGCCAACCCGATGAATACAGATTTCATCAAAGAACTACGGGAAAACATCAGCAGAATTGAGGCAGATCCCAGTGTCAGAGGGGTGATCCTGACGGGCAATACACCGGGTTACTTTACGGTAGGACTAGATCTGAAGGAACTATATTATTATGATGAAAGCCAGATCCAGGAATTCTGGACGCATTGGGATGCCATGGTTATGGAGTTGACTCGTTTTCCTAAACCCATGATTGCTGCCATAAATGGATACAGCCCGGCAGGTGGATGTGTCATAGCAATTACCTGTGATCATCGCATGATGGCAGAAGGCGAGAAGTTCATTATCGGCCTAAACGAAGTTGCCGTAGGGATTACGGTACCAGAAAACATCTATGAACTGTATGCCTTTTGGTTGGGAAGACGGAGAGCCTATCAATGCCTGATGCAGGGGAAACTCATGCAGGTTAAGGAAGCCCGGGCCCTTGGCTTGGTGGACGAAGTTTATACAATGGAAGAGTTGTTACCCAAAGCCGAAGAAAACTTGCAGCGACTATTAATGCTACCTGATAATATCTTGCAGGATTCCAAACGCAACATGCGGCGAGCCCTTATTACGACTTTAGAAAATTTGCCGGAAATTCCGGACCAAGTGAAACTAGACAGCTGGTTCAACCCCAATTCTAGAGCTATCATGAAAATGGTAGTGGATAGCCTGACAAAGTGATCAAATATGAGTTTGGACAAATCTAAAGAAGCAGCAGCGCTATTCAATGACTATGCTAAGCCCTACGAGGAAAAGTACATGCATCAGACTCGTTACTATGACTCCTTCAACGAGTTCTGCGCCTGGATTCGCCCAATGTCTGCTCGAGTCTTAGAACTAGCCTGTGGCCCTGGCAATGTCACCAAGTACCTGCTTGAACAAAGGCCAGACCTTCGATTGTTGGGTACAGATTTAGCACCTAACATGCTCCAACTGGCCCGGAAAAATAATCCGCAAGCGACATTCCAATTGATGGATATGAGAGCGGCAGGGCAGCTATCAGAAAAGTTTGATGCCATCATGTGTGCTTTTGGCTTACCCTACTTAAGCAAAGGAGAAGCCCAGGAGTTTATAGCTGTTTTAGCCAGAAAACTGAATCCTTATGGAGTGTGCTACTTGAGTACTATGGAAGGCAATTATGAGGACTCCGAATGGCAAGGTCCGAGCTCAGGGGAAGATCGTAAGATTTTCATTCACTATCATGAACTCAGCTACCTACAATCAGCCCTCGAGAACAATGACCTGCAAGTCCGAACGGTTGAAAGGCTGGAATACAGTGACGACCAGGGGAACCCAGTAAAGGACCTAATCCTAATTGCCACTAAGAGCTAAGCTGAATTGGGTTTGGGGCCACCGCCGCCCTTCGGTCGCGGCCGGGCTGTGCGGGCCAAAAAGGCCCTTCCATCCCTTGTCCTGCTCGTCCCTACGCCGCCTTCAGCACAAATGCTTCGGTCGGAGTATTAGGTTTGAAATTATACCAGTTTAAGAAATAGGCCTGCAAAGGCAAAAGCAGAACTGGACCAGAACAATTTTAGTAGTTTGGTATTCTGTTTTATAGGTGACGATTAGATCTGGTTTTAACTTATTTTCTGCCGACGAGGCCAAAGGATTGGATTTACTGGCGAAGCTCTTTTTGAGCCTGTCTGCTGGCGCTA
>CAJXPD010000306.1 GCA_913057785.1 uncultured Lewinella sp.
CCGTTTAAGTGCTTTGATTGATATTAGACAAGGAGGAGATGTATTCTTCGGCTCTCACGCCATTGGATCTGCCTATGGTCAGTCACCAGAAACGCTAGATGGGAGGAATGCAGAATATGGCGGCTTACCATATACTGACAGTGAAGGTGTAACCCGTAATATCGGTGTGGTTAAGGAAGGAGTATACTCGAATGGACAGCCTAATGATCAGGTCGTACCTTACTATCGCAAGTACCAGGATGTATTCTCTTGGGGTGCGGGTAGTGGTCCGGTTTCCGCTTCCGTATATGATGGTTCCTTTATCAGACTTCGTGAATTGTCTTTGACCTATACAATGCCAAGATCTTTGGTAGAACGATCTAAATTCTTGAACAACTTAAGCCTGACTTTGATCGGTAGAAACCTTTGGTTCTTGCAGAACAATGCACCATTAAACCTGGATCCGGCGGCAGTAAACGGAGCCGGTGTTTCTCAGGGTATGGAGTGGGGATCCTTGCCGGGTACTCGCAATTACGGTGCCGTGTTAAGAGTAGGATTCTAATAAGGCGTGGGGATAATAACCCGACGTGATATTATTTCAGATGAACTAGGTCAAAACTGATCCGACAGGATGTTGGACTTGGACGAACCAAGAGCGCTAGTTGCCTTTGTGAAGGAAGATTATTGGACCTGACAAGATGGTTTTGACTAAGTTTTAATTCAACTGACTCATATGAATTTCTATAAAAAATCTTTAGCCTATTTCATGGCTGCGGCCTTCCTTTTTGGAGCTGTAAGCTGTGAAAACGGTTTTGAGGATCTCAATGTGGACCCGTTCAATCCCACTGAGACCAGTGTAAATTTCCTCTTCAATAATGTGATCGCTTCACTTAGGTACGAACGAAACGAAAAACTTTATCTAAATGGGCAGAAAGTGTACCAGTGGTCGCAACTAGGTGTATCTACCCAGGAGGAGCCGAACCAAGTCAATGATCTGGGCCGGGATCCTGTTTGGACAGACCTGTTCAACGAAACCAGAAACATTCGAGAAATCTACAAGCGTCTGGATGAGTATACAGGAGATCAGGAGAGAATGACCAACCGAAGAGCGTTGATCAACATCTTGTATGCCTACAAGGCTTTGAGGGTGACCGATGTATATGGAGATCTCCCTTATTCTGAGGCCGGACAAGGTATTAGTGAGACAGAGCAAATCTTCCGGCCCAAGTATGATACGCAAGAGTCCATTTACCGAGCTGCCCTTGATGATCTTAAATGGGCTGTGGACAATATCGTGGTTGACCCTTCTGCAACAACACCAAGTGGAGAATCTTACTTCACCTATGGACCAACTGAGACCTTATTTGGTAACGATATGCTTCGTTGGAAACGTCTAGCGAATGCTTTACGTCTACGATACGCTTTGAGAATGTCGAATGTGGACCAAGGCGGAGCTCAGGCTATCATTTCAGATGTACTACAAGGTGGCTTGGATGGCCTGCCTCAAGGACATGAGGATATGTTTGCCTTCGGCAATGACTGGAATAACGTAGGACCAGATATCTATTGGGCGTTTGAATTCTTCTTTGGAATCAGAATGGGAGAAAACGCATGGGCACACATGACAGAGAATGACAATGTTGATGGCAGTGGCATCATCGATCCTCGAGTGTATGTTTACTTTGAACCCAACATTGACAATGAGTGGATTCCTGCACCACAAAACCCAGCCGAACAAACCCAAAGAGGTGGCGAACCGTACAACAGTAATCGCCGAGACGAACCGGACGGTTTTGACTTCAGAGGTACTTACTCTGGCTTCAACTTCTATCTCGTACAGAATAATGACAAGGGGCATGAGTTCCACTTGGCTTATCCTGAAGTTTGCTTCCTCCTAGCGGAAATCTACCAACGTGGATTGGCTAGCGGAGATGCCCAAGAATGGTATGAGAAAGGGGTCCGAGCTTCTATCGAAAAATGGTATACGTTTGGATCTACTACCCATATCAACTGGGCGAATCCTCCGGCGATGCCAGATGATGCGGCTATTGAAGCATTTCTACAGCACCCGAAAATTGCCTATGATGCAGCTAACGGCTTAACCTTAATCCATACCCAACGTTGGTTGGATCTCATGTTGCAGCCACAAGAAGCATGGCATCTTAGTCGCCGTTCAGGTTTGATACCGATGTTGGCGGTCCAGAATGCAGTTTCAGGTGTGGATGAGCCCGCACCGAGAAGGCTGAGATATCCAGAGGACGAGCGGAACAATAACCTCTCCAACTACGAGACACAAGTATCTAAGATGAGCGGTGGAGATGAACTTTCTACCCGTGTTTGGTGGGATGTGAATTAGTAATTTAAACTTTTAAGTAATCTAAGTTCTAGTTTCATATTCTAGCAGTAATTATGAGTTGTCTAGGGAAGGAGACATATAATCATATGTTCTCTTTTCCTACTTTGAGTTAGATTCGGCCATGTTCTTCCCCCTTACTCATGGCCGAATTCCTAACTCCTCTAAAATTGGAAACCAAAAAATATCAGACTTGAAAAAACCTTCTACCTGGTTAACGATAAATTTATTTTATCGCTTAAAATGAACTAAGTTAAAGGTAGCAATCGACCCTAACCAACAATACTGAAGGACCAAAATCATCAGCTTTTATGGATAAGACTTGTACCCTTTTTCTAGTGTGTATGGGCGTCATGCTTAGTTCATCGGGCTTTACACAACCAGCTGAGCTTTTTCAATTGAAATCTGCGGAGGACTGTGGAATCACCTTTAATAATCGCATCGTAGATGACAAGGAAGCTAACTTGCTCATTTATGATGGTTTCTACGCAGGAGCTGGAGTCGCTATTGGCGATCTGAATGGGGATGGCTTGCAAGATCTATACTTTGCTGGAAATCAAGTACATGATCAACTGTATATCAATGAAGGTGATCTAAAGTTTTCGGAAGTTTCGGAGAAGGCTGGGATCAAGAACCGAGGAGGATGGTCGACCGGCGTGACTATGGCTGATATCAATAATGATGGAAAGTTAGATATCTATGTATGCAAATCGCTGATTGGCGGGATACCTTATTTAGTTGTCGGTTATACGAAAACATCGATAACCAATTCCTAGATGTGACGAAGAAGGCTGGTGTATTACAGCATGGCTATGGCCTTTCCGCCACCGCGGCTGACTATAACAAAGACGGCTGGGTGGATATTTACGTAAGTAATGATTATGAGGCGCCTGACTTTTTGTACATCAATCAGAAAGACGGCACCTTCAAGAATACGATTAACAGTTCCATGCAACAGATCTCCTACTTCAGCATGGGATCAGACGCGCAAGATATAGATAACGACGGTTGGATAGACCTGGTGGCTTTGGATATGGTGGCAGAAGACAATTATCGACTGAAAGCCAATATGGGCGGCATGGAACCCGAAAAGTTCTGGCAGATATACCATGCTGGTGGCCATAGACAGTACATGTTCAACTCGCTGCAATTGAACCGTGGAGTGGATCAAGAAGGAACCTTGCGATTTAGCAATATTGCCCAACTAGCAGGGGTATCCAACACAGACTGGAGTTGGGCGCCACTGTTGGCAGACTTTGATAATGATGGCCACAAAGATCTATTCATTACCAATGGAATCAAGAGAGATCTTAAGAATTCAGATGCTATCCGCCAAACGCAAACGCTGGTGCAGGAGCAAGCTGACGCTTTCGTTAAGGCGAATCCCAATGCAGGAGAGGTCAACATCTGGGATGTCATAGATCTACAAGCTATCCTGGATCTAATGCCAAGTGAAAAACTAATGAACTACGCCTTTAGAAACAAAGGGCAATTTGAATTCGAGAAAACAATGACTGAATGGGGGCTGGAGCAAAAGACCTTCTCTACCGGAGCTGCCTACGGAGATCTAGATAACGATGGAGATTTGGATTTGGTGATTAACAATACGGATGATGTCGCCTTCTTGTATGAAAACCAAGCCAATGCTTCCGATCAACACTACCTCCGCATCCAACTTACTGATCAAGGCATTAATCGCAGCTTCTTTGGTAGCAAGGTCTCCATTTATCATGATGGTAAAGAGCAACACTTTGAGTTCATCAATGCCCGAGGGTATTTTTCATCTAGCGAATCCCTGGCACATTTTGGACTCGGGAGTAGCACGCAGGTAGATAGCGTGATTGTGAATTGGGGGCAAGGCGGGCAAAGCTTACTAGAGAAAGTCAGTGCTGACCAAGTTCTGGCTATTGATTATTCAGAAACGCAGTATCCGGAGCAGAACACGCTGCCCAGCGAAACTTTATTCAAAGCGATATCGTCAGCAGACGCTGGAATAGATTATCGCCATGTAGAAAATCCATTTGACGATTTCAGCCGGGAGGTTCTACTCCCTCACCAGATGTCTATGCACGGCCCCGCTTATTGTCAGGGAGATGTAGATCAGAATGGATTGGAGGACATGTACGTAGGAGGAGCGAAGGGCCAAGCCGGTAAATTGTACCTCCAGAGCCAAGCCGGCGTTTGGATACCACGGGAAGAGCAAGCATGGCAGGCAGACGCCGGGCATGAAGATGTAGGTGCTAGTTTCTTCGATGCGGATTTAGATGGAGATCTTGATCTCTATGTGGTCAGTGGTGGAAATGAGGCTCCTTTTGGTGATGACTACTATCTAGATCGCTTCTATATCAATAATGGGAATGGCCAGTTCACTCGGACAAATTCGGTTATCCCGGCGCTTCGAGAAAGTGGGTCAAAGGTAATTCCATGTGATTTTGATCGGGATGGGGACATCGATCTTTTTGTGGGAGGCCGTCAGATTCCTGGTGCATATCCCTCTCCAGCCAGCAGTTATTTGTTGCTGAATACTTGGAAGGAAAAGGGGGAACTGAAATTTGTGGATGTGACAGCAGAAAGGGCCCCTGAATTGCAGCATATTGGAATGGTAACGGATGCGATCTGGACCGATTTTGATGGCGATAAGGATCTGGATCTGTTTCTTACCGGTACCTGGATGCCACTTGTATTGCTGGTCAACGAGGACGGAAAATGGGCACGTAGCGAGGAAGAAATTTTGCCTGCACAGACCGAAGGATGGTGGTATAGTATTGAAGCAGCTGACTTGGATCAAGATGGAGATACAGATTTTGTATTAGGAAATTTAGGACTCAACTATAAGTATAAGGCTTCACCGGACGAACCCTTTAGTGTTCACTATGATGATTTTGATCAAAACGGAACGAAAGACATTGTGTTAAGCTATTACAATTTCGGTGAGCAATTTCCGCTGAGAGGACGCTCGTGCTCCTCTCAGCAGGTTCCTATGTTGAAGGAGAAATTTCCGGATTACAATCTATTTGCTTCTTCCACACTGCCTGAAGTCTATGGTATCTCGGCCTTGTCCCGAGCAATTAATTATGAAGCTTATCAATTTGCCAGTATTTGTCTGGAAAATAAGGGTGGGAAGTTGATCCCCCACCTCTTGCCCAGGGAGGCTCAATTTTCCAGCATCAATGATATCTTGATCGATGACTTTAATGGAGATGGACATGCAGATCTGATTGTTGCTGGTAACCTTTTTGGTTCTGAGGTGGAAACGGCTAGGAATGATGCTAGTTTGGGGCTACTACTACAAGGTAAAGGAAATTTCCAGTTTACTCCCATCCCCATGACCGAGAGCGGCATAGCCTTTCCAGCTGAAATCAAGTACCTGGGCTTATTCACAGCCACTGATCGAAAATGGATTATGGGTATAGCCAATAACGATAGAGCTCAGATATTGGAACTTAGACATACCGATCAGTAGATACCCTAGTCTTTGTATCAAGTATTGACCCATTGACAAACCCAGCAAATGCGATGACAACTCAATCACGGCTAATCAGCTCCATTTTATACCTGCTGTTGTGCTCACTTGTGGGTAAGATAACCGCCAATGCACAAAACTCCCCCGGATTCACCCGACTGTCTTCTACTCAGACTGGCGTGACGTTTTCCAATGACGTGCCTGTCTATGAATTTATGAATGTATTGATATCACAATATCACTATAATGGGGGAGGAGTGGCTATTGGTGATTTCAATAATGATGGCCTAGCTGATTTGTTTTTCGTGAAAAACTTTGGCCCGGATAAGCTTTATCTCAATAAGGGCAATATGGAATTTGATGACATCAGCGCTGAGGCCGGTGTTCAAGGATTTCAAAGCTGGGAAACTGGGGTCAGTTTGGTCGATATCAATTGCGATGGCTGGACCGATATCTATGTCTGTCGTTCCGGTCTTGCTCCTAACACCCAGTACTCAAATCTGCTCTATATTAATCAAGGGCCTTCCTCCTCCTCTAGTGGGAAGACGATCGTCACCTTCAAAGAAGAGGCCCTGCTTTTCGGTTTATATGACAATAGCCATTCCACAGCAGCCAGTTTTTTTGACTACGACCTAGACGGTGATCTTGATCTCTACTTGCTGAACCACAATGTTGAACGTATCACTCAAGACGTCTTCGAAAATCAAAGTAATAGTAGACATTCGAAAGTAAGCGATATACTCTTTCGCAATGATAATGGCTTCTTTACCGATGTATCCATTGAAGCGGGAATAATTGGTAAAGCCATTAGCAACGGCTTGGGCGTGATGACGGGAGACGTGAATAAGGATGGGTGGCCAGATATCTATGTCTGCAACGATTTCGGTGAACGAGACTATTTGTACTACAACACTGGGGAAGGTTCATTCGAAGAGGACCTAACCTCGTCTATAGGCCATATGCCCTTCTATTCCATGGGCGGCGACATTGGAGATATCAACAATGATGGCTGGCTAGATCTTATGACTTTGGATATGACTGCCGAAGATAACTTCAAGCAGAAAGCCAGCATGAATGACATGAATCCCGGTAAGTTCTGGTTCTTAGTGGAACATGGTATGCATTACCAATACATGACCAATTGCTTACAATTAAATAACGGTATTGGGGCAGAAAAAGGGCGGAACTCTTTCAGTGACATCGCGATGCTAGCCAATGTGGCCTACACCGACTGGAGTTGGGCTCCGCTGCTGGCAGATTTTGATAATGATGGCTGGAAAGATCTTTTCATCACCAATGGGTACCGAGTAGATATTTCCAACAAAGACTATGTCAATTGGTACAAGAAGAGAGATCAGCAATTGGCCAGCGTTCCCGCCGCTCAGCGGCAATATGCCCAAGAGTTTCAAGAAGCACTCTCCAAGCTAGGTTCAGAGAAGGTGCCTAACTATATCTTTCGAAACAACGCAGATTTGACCTTTGAGGATGTCACTGATTCTTGGGGGCTGGCAGAGCCTAGTTTCTCGAATGGCGTGGCCTATGGAGACCTTGACAATGACGGTGATCTCGATCTAGTGGTGAATAACCTAGATCAGGAGGCCTTCATTTACCAAAACAATCTAAACACTGCTAGTACCAGTAACTATTTACAGGTCAAGCTGAAAGGGCCTGAGAAAAACCCTTGGGGCGTCGGGGCTAGTGTCACGATTTACCAGGAGGGGGAAATGCAATACCAAGAGTTGTATGTTAATCGGGGCTTTCAGTCTTCCGTTGAGCCGCTACTTCATTTTGGAATAGGTAAGGAACAGTCAATAGATTCCCTGTTGGTGCGATGGCCTACTGGACAGCGTCAAAGGATCGATAACCTCAAAGCTAACCAAAGGCTTACGGTAGAATTTGCCGCAGGAGCGGCGATGCAGCAGGAAAAGGATAATGGACCGGCTTTGTTCTCAAACCAGACCGAACAAAGAGGCATTGATTTTAAGCATGAAGAGAATGAATACGATGACTTCCAGCATGAGGTGCTATTACCGCACAAACTTTCCTCCTTTGGGCCAGCGCTCGCTGTAGCTGATGTGCAAGGAGATGGCTTGCAAGATTTTTATATTGGAGGAGCGCATGGGCAGGCCGGAGTATTATTTGTACAACAATCAGGTGGCAGCTTCGAGAAACAAGAGGAGGTCGCTTTTCAGCAAGATGCTGAGGCCGAGGACATTGATGCCCTCTTCTTTGATCTCGAAAATGATGGAGATCTAGACCTCTACGTCGTTTCTGGTGGCAATGAATTTCCTGCGGGAGACAAACGCTATCAAGATAGAGTCTATATCAATACCAATGGACGCTTTGTTCTTGGAGCCAACATTCTTCCCTCGATGTTAGAAAGCGGTGGTACGGTAGCAGGAGGCGACTTTGATGGCGACGGCGATGTAGATTTGTTTATTGGCAATCGTTTAAAAGTACGAGAGTACCCACATCCACCGTCAAGTCGCTTATTGGAAAATCGTAATGGGAAATTGGTTGATGTCAGCTCCAAGAAAGCACCAAGCTTAGTTAAGTTAGGCATGGTCACGGATGCTCAATGGGTAGATATAGACCAAGACAAGGACCTTGATCTCGTCATGGTAGGAGAGTGGATGACCCCCACTTTGCTAGAGAATAAGAGAGGCTCTTTCAGCATCTATCCTGGCTTTGAAAGCCTAGAGGATCTAAGAGGCTGGTATTTCAATCTGAATATTGGAGACCCCGATCAAGATGGAGATCTAGACCTCTTCCTCGGCAATCTTGGACTCAATTACAAATACCAGGCTTCCGACGATCACCCTTTCGAAGTCTACGCGGGCGATCTTAATGAAGATGGCAAATCGGATGTGGTTTTGGGTTACTACGAAGGGGAAGAACTTTTCCCAGTACGAGGTAGGCAGTGTTCGTCAGAACAAATTCCGCAGCTTCAACAAAAATTTCCAACCTACAACGCTTTCGCATCCGCCAGCCTTTTAGATATCTACGAAGATTTAGAAATAGAAGAAGCCTTGCACTACAAAGCTCGTAATTTTGCGTCCGGTTGGCTTATGCAAGGAGCTAACAACACCTGGGACTTCAAGCCCTTACCCAACGAAGCGCAAATTGCTCCGATCTTTGGTTCTACTCTAGCAGACTTCGATGTAGATCAAAAACTAGATCTCTTAGTTGCTGGCAATCTGCTTGAGGCAGAAGTAGAGACACCAAGGGCTGACGGTGGGAGAGGGCAGCTGTTGCTGGGTGATGGGAAAGGAGATTTTATTGAATTGGCTGCTGTTAAGGCTGGTTTTTTTGCTAGGGGTAATGTCCGGGGGGTGGAAACGATTCGCTTGGCCAATAATAAACTAGGGATTCTGGTGGCGAAAAGCAATGATCGGATAGACTTGTGGGTGAAGGATAAGTAGGCACTTAACAGAAGTAGCGTGTACCTCGATATCTTTGTGTGTAGAAGTATTTCGACCTTAGGATAGTCTAAGAATAGGTGCTCCTAGGATTGACATAGGTAGAGGCCAGAGCCTGATCTCTACCTCGTTAATTGTTACTTGTTGAAAAATTCAGCTATAGCATCCGTTGATACTTTAACGGCATCTGGCTTGTAATAGAAATCCACATGACTGAAGTCATCGATAGCGACGACTTCATGTTCATTGGTGAGCTTATCGATAAATCCCGTTGAACATGATGCTGTTGAAGCGTTTGTCCCGTAGATCACCAATGTAGGTTGTACAATTCTATCTGCGTATGCTTCCCCAATAGAAATCAACGATTGCATAGCTTGATCACCTATATGCATGTTCGTGTAGTTTTTAACGGCTATAGGCACTCTGACTCCATCTCTCCCATAATAATCATAGGTTTCTCCAGCCATGGCTGGAAATGCTGCGGCTGCCACGAACTCTTCTCTTGATTGCTCATCGGTAAGTCCGAATGGTGCCACATAATCTGGCTCTCCAGTTTCATACTGCTTTTGCATGGAAGCATTTGCTGCTGCAATTTGCGGGTCTGTCACTTCTCTACCCAGCCACTGGAAACCATCTGCTGCCATCATGCCTGAAACCGTTGCAATTCTCTTTATTCTGTGGTCGGTAACTGCTTCCGAGGCGATTATTGAACCACCTTGGCATACACCAAGTCCATGAATTTCTTCTACAAAAGGAAGTGTTCCTAAATAGGAAACGGCATCCCATGTGTTTTCTATCAATCTAAACATATATCTAGATTGCTTAAATTCTCCGGGCAATGCTGGAGATTCTCCCATCCCTAAATAGTCAAAGCCTAAGTAGATAAACCCTCTTTTAGCCATTTCCGGGCCATAGGTGGCTGGAATTTGATCTTTCACTTGTGGGTACGGACTTGCTCCAACGATTGCTTTGTACTTTTTGTTTTCATCAAAACCTTCTGGGAGGTATAAATCACCAACTAATTCTACTCCAAAAGATTTAAAAGTTATGCTGTTCTTCCCTGATGTTAATGTCATGATTTTTCACCCTTAATTGGTAAAAAATATACCACAAAGATAGTTTCAGAAAGGCCCTGAACGCTTAGACATAATTACAGAACACTTATACTCTTTTACATGGAAAAGCCTATAGTGAGAAGTTCTGTGTGATCAAGTGTATGGAAGAACAACCAAAGAGCACATTGATTTTTTCTTAATGAAAGAGACTGAGAATTTACCCTTGAATACCTGACTGGGCATAGTAAAGATGGTGGTCAGGATGAAAAATAGTATCTTAAAAAATTAGAACTCATTCACATGAATGAAAACAGGATATTGTTATTCATCTTGGCGGGGTTTATGCTATCAGGTTGCGGCAGCAAGGACCTGCAGAATTTTTCAGACTCATTACCGGAAGTTGTTGACTTCAACTTCCACATAAAACCCATTCTTTCAGACCGCTGTTTTGCCTGCCACGGACCTGATGCCAATGCCAGAAAGGGAGAGCTGAGACTAGATGAGAAGGCCTTCGCCTTCAGTCTGCTTGACAGCCTGAAAGACCATTATGTAATTAAGCCCGGTGATTTAGAAAAAAGTGAATTATACCAGAGAATAATACTTGACGATCAGGAGCAAATGATGCCCCCTCCAGCATCCAATCTCAGTTTGTCCGGATATGAAATTGAATTAATAAAACGATGGATTGAGCAGGGCGCAGAATGGAAACCACACTGGTCCTTTATTAAACCCGAGAAAAGTGCACTACCCAAAGTAGGGCAAAGCAATTGGCCGCAAAATGCCATCGATTACTTTGTATTAAACCAATTAGAAACACTGAAAAGAAAACCATCAGGTAAAGCCAACAAAGAAAAACTACTGCGCAGATTAAGCTTCGACCTGACTGGCCTCCCACCTGACCTGGAAACCATTGATGCCTTTCTGGCAGATGATTCAAATACTGCCTTTGAGCAATTGGTGGATAAATATCTAGCATCAGAAACCTATGGGGAAAGAATGGCTACTGAGTGGATGGACTTGGCTCGTTATGCAGAAACAAATGGTATCCATCACGATTTTGAAAGAAACATGTGGCCGTGGCGAGACTGGGTCATTAAAGCCTTTAATGAAAATGTAAGTTATGACCAATTTGTCACCTGGCAACTCGCGGGTGATCTGCTGCCTGAATCTGGCTACGAGCAGCAACTGGCCACAGCATTCAATCGCAACCACCGCACCACCCAGGAGTGCGGTTCACTGGACGAAGAATTCAGGGTGTCTTATGTAATCGACCGCACCAATACCTTTGGCAAGGCCTTTATGGGGCTCACCATGGAATGCGCCCAATGTCATGATCACAAATATGATCCCATCTCTCAAAAAGACTATTATCAACTTTATTCTTTTTTCAATCAGGTTCCGGAAAAAGGAGTCACCAGATCATTTATGGGTCAGTCTGCTCCTTACTTGGAGCTACCTGAGGGGGAAGTGAAGCGCATCCGCAATTATATTGACGAACAGGTCAAAACAGAGTACGCCAACGGAAGTAAACAGGACAAAGACAAGTTGTATCTGGCCAACTGGAGGGAAGAAATGGAAGCCATGCTCCAGCCGGTCATGATCATGAAGGACCAAGACACGCTGCGACCAACCTACATTCTGGAAAGAGGATTGTACGATTCACCTGGAGAAGAGGAGTCTTTTGGAACTCCTGATTCCATATTTCCCTTTGACCCCGATCTGCCGGGGAACCGCCTTGGCCTAAGCACATGGCTGTTCAACCGAGAGAATCCGCTGACCGCAAGGGTCGTCGTCAATAGATACTGGCAAATGGTCTTCGGCAGGGGCATCGTCAAGACCGCTGATGATTTTGGCAGCCAGGGAGCGCTTCCAACACATCCGGCACTGCTCGACTGGCTGGCAGTGGAGTTTATGGAATCGGGTTGGGATGTAAAGGGTTTATTAAAAATGATAGTGATGTCTGCCACTTACCAGCAAACTTCTTATGCTGATAACAGCGCACTAGCCTTTGATCCAGAAAACCAATGGCTGGGCAGGGGAACCCAGCAAAGGCTAACCGCCGAAATGCTCCGGGACCAGACACTAAAGATGAGCGGTATCCTCAATGAGCAAGTTGGCGGACCAAGCGTCAAACCCTACCAACCAGAGGGTTTGTGGACCCAGGTGTCATCTGGTGGCCGTTACAAGAGAAAATACATGGTGGCACTCGGTAATGACCGTTACCGTCGCAGCTTGTATACCTATTGGAAACGGATCCAACCTCCTCCTGCCATGGTTATTTTTGATGCCGCAAGTCGAAATCAATGTACGGTTAAAAGACAAAGTACCAACACTCCTCTACAAGCACTGGTCTTGCTAAATGACCCTCAGTTTGTGGAAGCCTCCAGAGCCCTGGCCCTGCGGATGATGAAGGAGGGGGGAAACAGTTCAAAGCAGCGCATCGAATACGCATTTCGGTGGGCTACTTCCCGAAGACCTGATGCGGAAGAACTAAGTATTCTGGAAGCCCTATTCATTGAGGAGCAGGAAGAATTTCAAAAATATCCCGAAAGAGCTAATGATTTTTTACAAATCGGAGCATTCAGTACACCAGAGGATCTGGACTTTATGGAGTTAGCTGCATATGGAGTGGTGGCCAACGCCATTATCAACTTAAGCGAAAGCATACAAAAAAACTAAGCCTTTTTAACCCCAGGCTTAGCAAAAGTAGAATGATATGGAAAGCCTGCTTACTATAACCCGCCGACACTTTTTAGAGAAAGCCAGTTTAGGCCTGGGAGCCCTGGCCATGTCATCTTTCGACTTGCCCTCCGTAAGTAAAGGTCCATCTAGCATTGGTCCTCATTTTGCACCTCGCGCAAAACGGGTTATTTATCTGTTTCAGGCAGGAGGACCTTCGCAATTGGAAATGTTTGATTATAAGCCTGAATTGCAAAGATTACATAAACAAGAGTTGCCGGAGTCGGTGAGCATGGGAAAAAGGGTAACCGATTTTACCGCAGCACAACCCAAACCCTTGGTGAATCCATTTACCGGATTCAAACAATATGGAGGGAGTGGTACATGGATAAGTGATCTGTTGCCGTACCTATCTGAAATTGTAGATGATATATGTGTGGTCAAATCAATGCATACAGATGCCATTAACCACGATCCGGCTTTATCCTTTTTTCAGACGGGTTCTCAACTCAGCGGCCGACCCAGCATAGGGTCTTGGTTATCATATGGCTTGGGAAGTAGTAATGAAAACCTTCCGACTTTTTCGGTGCTGCTATCAAAAGGAAGTGGAAGAACAGATGGCGCTCAACCGCTACAGTCCAGACTATGGGGAAGTGGTTTCTTGCAGTCTCTGCACCAAGGGGTACAATTTCGAAGTGGAAAAGACCCCGTATTATACCTTAATAATCCACCTGGAATAAGTCAATTGAATCGCAGAGCGGTGCTGGATCATTTGAAATTGCTCAATCAAAGATACCTTGAAAAAGAAGGCAATCCTGAAGTGTTTTCCCGGATGGCGCAGTATGAAATGGCTTACCGGATGCAAACGTCGGTTCCGGAAACGATGGACATTAGTCAGGAGCCGGATTACATTTTTGATCTGTATGGCCCTGAATCCCGCATTCCCGGTACTTTTGCGGCCAATTGCCTTTTGGCCAGAAGGCTTGCCGAACGAAACGTCCGGTTCAT
>CAJXPD010000307.1 GCA_913057785.1 uncultured Lewinella sp.
TCAAGAAGAACAAGGGCAAGCAAAATCCGGCACTAAACCGATACAGGTAGCGAATGCTCCTCTTCAAGCAAAGCAAGTCATCGACCGCATCAAAGAAAAAGTCACTTGTGAATGGGCCGAAGAAACAGTAGACACTTACAAAAGTGGATCGGACGAAAGCCCAGTAACAGGAATTGCTACCACTTTCTTGGCTACCTATGATGTCCTGAAAAGGGCGCATGCTGCTGGCTTGAATATGATTATCACCCACGAACCTACTTACTATAATCATCTAGACGAAACTACTTTCTTTGAGCAGGACCCAGTTTTTCAGAAAAAACGAGATTTCATTCGAGAAAATAACATGATCGTTTTCCGCTTTCATGATCACTGGCATCGAACTCAACCGGATGGGATATTGCTCGGCATGACGGAGCGCTTGGGTTGGAAAGACTATGAGGTCCGACCAAATGATCTAGTCTTTAAATTACCCACCCAGAGCTTGCAATCCTTGGCCGATTACTTGCGCGAGCGATTTCAAGCCACTTCCATCCGTGTAGTTGGTCCTCGGGATATGCAAATCTCTAAGGTGGGATTCTCGATGGGTTCGCCGGGTTCTCAGGCGCAGATAAGAATCTTGCGAATGGAGGAGGTAGAAGTACTGGTAGGAGGTGAAACCCTAGAGTGGGAAACGGTGGAGTATGTCCGGGATGCTCAGGCACAAGGTCGTAAAAAGGCCTTGATTTTGATTGGACATGCCAATTCAGAAGAGGCCGGCATGGAGTATTGTGCAGCGTGGTTAAAGGAGTTTGTATCTGAAGTTCCGGTACAGTTTATTCCAGCAGGGGATCCATTTTGGACGCCTCAGGTAATGAAGTAAGTCAATATAAACTAGTGCACTCATGGTCCACGCTAAGGACCCTACCAGTGAGGTATTAAAGCGATTCACTAGATACTCAGCTGCAAGTTCGATAGATTCAGCTGGCTACCCAAGATAAAATATAGCGAACTATAGAATTTTGGTGGAATCAGACGTCTAAGATTTGCCCACCTTCATCTAATCCTTTGTTCAAAAATCGACTGCGTGGCTATATTTATGGCGACCAAAACTTCCGCGCATGCGTATTGAAATTGAATCCATGCCCTTATTTGATCAGCGTAAGAGACACGGCCAGTTATCTCAGTTGGCCATTCAACAGCAGATTCCATTTGCCAAAAGTCAAAAGTTTAAAGAGTGGCGCACGGGCCTGCCCAACTTTAGGTTGTGGAAGAAGAAATCTAGTAGGAAAATCAAGAACATTTTCCAGTTCAATGAACCGGACCTTGGCGGGCACATTCAAGTTTTTGATTTCCTATGCATGGATGATGACGGAGAAACGCGTCGTACGACCACCTTTATGTTGGAATCGAGGGATCTGCGCCTTCCTAGTTTCCGGATCAAGCCAAAGGGCTTCGAGGATATGATCGGCAGGCTATTTGTCACCCGCGCCCCACTCTTCCCAGCTTATTCTGATTTTTCAAAAAACTACAAGATCATTGGTAGGGATCGCAACGCTATTCGATACGCCATTAAGCCAGAGATATTCACCTTATTTACGGGAAAAAACAACTGGCATCTAGAAGGGGAAGGTCAGTTCTTAATCTGGTATCGAAAAAAAAAAACCCCGCCGCTCTACTCAGATCATGTCCTTCTATGAAGAAGGCAGAGAATTGTGTCATTGGATGCTGAATAGTGATACCAATGACTACGTGTAACAGGGAGGAAATCAAGTCTAATCTTTCGTCTCTGAAGTTGCTTTCAATAGTGCAGGAAAGTTATCTAGATCAGCCTTCTTCTAGCACTACTCTCTGTCTCCTTCAAGCTCGCACTACACCTCAATCTCAAATACCCTGGCCGCATTCTCAAAGAGGAATTTGTTTCTCACCTCAGGAGTCAACTCTAAGTTATCTAGATGTTCCAAACATTTAGCAGGAGTGATCATGGGATAGTTGGTTCCAAACAAAACCTTATCCTGTCCATGCCTCTTCATGTATTCCACTAGCTCTCGAGGATACCGTCTTGCGGTATAGGCTGATGTGTCAATGTACACGTGGGTATGCTTAGTTGCCACCGCAATCATCTCTGTCGTCCAAGGATAACCAATGTGGCCACAAACGATCTTAAGATCCGGAAAATCTATAGCGATCTGATCAATGTATGGTATGGGTCTTCCTACTTCCGAGGGCATGAGCGGGCCGGTATGTCCGACCTGTAAACAAACAGGTACGTTCATTTCTACACAAGCGGCAAAGAGGGGATAATAATAGGCATGCGTAGGAGGTAGATTCCATAGCCATTGCACCATTCGCAAGCCTTTAAAACCCAATTCATTGACACAGCGTCTAAATTCTACTAAAGCCTGCATGGGCTTATTTAGAGGCACGGATGCAATCCCCACAAAACGATCTGGATACTGTTTGATGTACTCTGCTACCTCTTCATTTGATATCAAGGCACCAAGCGGGCTGTACCAACTGCAAAGCAATCCTTTGCTAACATATCCTTGGTCCATGGCCTTCACCGTCCATTCAAGTGGTATCCCTTCCATCGGGGCGTTCGATTTATTCCACCGTTTGAGGGAATCGAACATAGGTTGCTCACTAAAGCGCTTTGTGGGATGTTGCATCCAGGCATCAATGATCTTCAAATCTGGCATTTGGTTAAGGCTTAATGATGAATGTTTTGCACTAAATCGTCACCCTTCGCCCAAGCTTGGCCGATAGTTGTATGGCGTTCACCACTTTTATATCGGCTAAACCCTCTTCGCCTGGCACGATTGGAGCTGTTCCGTTCATAATGGCCAAGCAATCGTCGTCCATTTGGGTGCTTTGTTCATTTTCAATCATAAAGTTCAAAGGTCCGCGGCTGCTTTGCCCTTTGACGCCATTATAGGCTTGAAAGGGTACTAGGTTATACCAGCCCCGCTCTGCCGTGACATTTAGATAGTTAACTCGCATGGCAAAGCTGGTGGCACAATTGGCCAAAGCTCCACTAGGAAATTCTAACTGAAATAGGGTATTCTCATCCGCCTCCGTAAACTCCGGGCGTTCATTGACTTCCTGAGCTAAAACGGCGATTGGTTCCTCCCCTGTCACATAACGGGCAGCATTTAAGCAATATACGCCCATATCATACATGGCTCCTCCCCCCATATTCTGTTTCATCTTCCAGTAGTCTTTTTTGAAATTACTTCTGAAACCAGCTGCCGCAGAAATCAACTTCACTTTTCCAAAGGTCTTTTCTCGACCATATTTGATGATTTCCTGGGTGTTCGGCTCGTGCTGCATACGGTAACCGATCGTTAGCATGACCTTATTGTCTTTACAGGCCTTGATCATCGCTTCACATTCACCCGTCGTCATGGCCATAGGCTTTTCACAAAACACATGTTTCCCCGCATTCGCTGCGCGGATCGTAAACTCCGCATGTAAGGCCGGAGGCAACACCACATACACGACATCAATATCCGGATTATCCGCAATGGAATCGAAGTTGTCGTAATTGTAAATGTTCTTATCTGGAATATTGTATTGCTTCTTCCATTTTTCGGCTTTTGCGGGCGTGCCCGTGACAATACCTGCCAAATGACAGTGTTTGGTGAGTTGAAGGGCCGGAGCCAGCAGATCAGTGCTATAGTACCCCAAGCCCATCAGCGCAATGCCCAAACGGTCTTTTTTCTTTGGAATGATAATGTTGGGAAAAGTGGAAGTACTAATACTAGTGGCCGCAGCACCAAGGGCCATTTGTTGGATAAATTTTCGTCTTGTTGTCATGATTTATCGTTTGTAACAGTATTGAGATGATTTTTTTGAGGAATGCTACTTGATCCACCTGGCCTGCAATGCCCACAGTAAGGCCGCTATCGCTACGATACCTAAAGCAAAAGGCAATCCTTGCCATTTCGCTGTGAATCCAATGAAAGCTGGCCCACCCAAAAAAGCCCCCATTGCAAATGTATTCATAGTAGCTAAACCCGCGCCCGGTGGCAAGCCTGGCACTTTGGCTGATGCCGCATATAAGATCGGCGCACCCAGTGACACACCAATACCTGCCAACCCAAACCCCACTAAGACTAACCAAAGCATCGGTTGTAAGATCAAGATAAGCAAACCTAATGCGGCTACCAAACCACCATATTGCAACACCCGCTTGCTGGAAAAACGAGCAATCAGCTGATCTCCCAATAAGCGACCACTCGCCATAAAAAAGGCATAGATAGCAAACCCAAAACCCACTTGGCTTTCTGGCCGATGCAACACTTCGCGCATGTAAACGGCAGACCAGTCAGCCATGGTTCCTTCCATAAGATACACGCAGATACTGATGGTAATCAATAACCACAAGGCTTTATTCGGCATCACGAAGCCACTGGCTTTTTGGCCTGGACTGGGCGCCGGATCTGGTGGTAAATCCGCCATTGGAATACCTAAAGCCAGCGCAATCAGTCCAATTAGAACTGCGAGTAACAACATCACTGAAATAGGAGTCATTCCCATCCCCAAGAGGCCGCTCACCGTCATGGCTCCAAACATAGCCCCAATACTCCATAGCCCATGACAACTGGCGATGATATGGATACCCTTAGCTTCTTCAATGTTTGCTGCGCAGGTATTCATAGCAATATTAGTGGTTGAGAAAAACATCCCAGACAGGAACAGCATCGCCGCTACGCCCCAGATACCGGGCATCATCGTCGGAAATACAAAAAAGACAGCTGTCAAGCTAAGGCAAAGTCTAGATAAGCGCGAAGCTCCCAGCCACGCGATCAGTGGTACTGATAATGGATTCATGAGAATAACGCCACCAGGTAAGGCAAGTAGCAATAGCCCCAGTTGGGCTTCATCCATCCCAAAGCGCTCCTTAATCCCAGGGATCAAAGCCGTCCAATTACCAAAAATAAAACCCAGGAGAACAAAGATCAGGCCGGTTGACCAAACCATTCTGTAACGCAAGAAAGGCAGTAAGTGTCGGAGCATATATTAATGTGTAGATCGGCAAATTATCAATTCTCAGTAGCTCCCCCAACCCTCTGCCAAAAAACACCACATTTAACTAAAGAAATATTATCTAAGGTAAGTTCGAGAAATGTCGAAAACGCCCCCATTATCCATTCTACACTTAACATTCAACATTACAAATCATTTTCCTTTCCCCTGAATCAACACAAACAAGGTATAGAACATAATTTTGAAGTCGAGCGCCAAAGACATATTCTCAATGTAAAGAATGTCGAACTTGAGCCGTTGCACCATCTGATCCACATTGGAAGCATATCCGTACTTGACCTGGCCCCAGGAAGTGATCCCAGGTCTCACCTTCAATAAGTGCTTATAGTGAGGATTCATTTTGACAATCTGATCAATATAAAACTGGCGCTCAGGACGGGGCCCTACTATGGACATATCCCCCTTCAAGACATTCCAAAACTGCGGTAATTCATCCAATCTCCACTTCCGCATGACCGCTCCCCAAGGCGTACAGCGATCATCCCCATCATGGCTCAGCATTGGCCCATTGGCCTCCGCATCCGTATACATTGATCGGAACTTATAGATCAAGAAAGGAGTACCATTCTGGCCTATTCTTTCTTGCATAAAAAATATGGGTCCTTTGGAAGATATCCTTACCCGCATAGCTATGTATAAATACAAAGGCAGGAATAGAATCAGCATACCGAGCGATGCTAGTAAATCAATCAAGCGTTTTACCAGGCGCTGCCATTTGGGCATCAAATCTTGGGCAATCTCTATCAGAACAGCACCGTATACATGGTTCATCTTAACCGTCCCCAAGATAATATCGTACATATCTGGTATGATCTTGACCAAAACTTGATCTCCAAAATCGAAAAGTGTATTCAGAATATCTTTTAGGAGATTGTGCTCTGAGGTTTCGATAGCTATGATCACCTCTTCAATTTCGTGATCTTGAATCACTTGACCAATATCCCTCAAGGTACCCAGCATGGGTAACTGGGAGGCCAGTTCATTAGTACTCTTTCCGTTTGTATCAATAAAACCGATGAATTCATAGCCTAATTTCTTCACCCGGCCGCTAATTTCTTCGTACAGTTCAACCGCATTCTGATTGCCGCCAATAATCAAGGTCCTATAGGCAATCTCTCCCGCCTTCAAGCGCCAACTAGCTCGGGTAAGGATAATCATCCGTACCGTTGAGGTGAGTAAGAAGTGAAAGAGGAAAAGTGTGATGAATGAGGCGTAGTAGGTTTTGTAGTTGGTTACTACATCATCTAAGATAAGTGTGAAGAAAAGTAGGATCACTCCAAAAAAACTAAGGAAGAGTGTACGGGCGAGTGTGGCAATCCGGGATAATCGATAGATATCTTTATACTGATCAAAAATACCGTAAAACAGCAGCCAACCTACCGGTATGATGGCTACCCCATACCAAAAATTCGGATCCTGCACTGCAGTCCATTCAATTTCCCCTCCTTCTAGTCGTTTGCGGTAAAGGAAAAAACCTGCCCAAGCTAACATAGCAGAAAGGAAATCTGCTATTTTATAAAAAAGTGTATGCCACCTTCTTTTTTGGATCATAGATTCAATCCTTTGACAAGTAGATAGTTACCATTCCGGTTTAATATTCTCCGTTCAATTAGCTCATTTTTCAATTCCCAAATACCGTATCTTAAAAGTGTAATAATTTGATATTGTCTAAATAGACCTTGGCCTCCTCTAAATTACTATCATTCGGTATATTAGCTTGTAGGAGGATCCGATGTCCTATAAAATTCCCTTCTAGAACCAATAAGCTAAGATCGAAATAGATCTTGTTCCAATCATTGCTTTCCCGAAAACCTGGTTGCAGGATGGGTTCTCCCGGCCCAGAGCTGGAAAAACCTAGAACGCCCCAAACCACCGGTATTTCTGATCGGTAGTCCATCTCCAAGTAAACTCTTGGACTATTGTCTGTCAAACCAGCATAAATTTGGTCGCTACCAAGCCGGATCAGGTTGTCTGCCGCTGTCAGCGTGATAAGCCCTGATTGATCGCCCTCAAAGATAATATCATTAGTGGAAGTAAGGCCATTCTGGCCCTCAATTTGCTCGGTGAACACTCTGCTCCCCACCTCAAAATTCTCAATGAAGGCAAACCTTGCATTAGACCTGTAAGTAGTAACGGGCCTCAAGGTGTCAGTTTCATTGGGAGCGAGCTCTACATCTCTGACGAATGATTCATAAAAGGGATAAATATTAGGGGTGGCTCGGATACCATTATCATGAATGCCCGCTTCAAGGCGAACATTAGCGGTTCCCGTAGCTAGAACGGGTACACTGGCAGGCAAAGGATAGACGCCTAAGAAGTCCCCATTGACCGTCACCCAAACCTCCTTGATGTCCGCTGAGGCACTGCCATGAGTTGATGGCTCAACGGTTAGGGAAAATGGCTCTATGTATAAGAAAGCTGGTATATCTTCCGAAGGGTTGATCAATTCGCACGAGCTACCTAAAATAGCCAGTACCAGAAGGGTTATTAAGCTACTTTTTTGGGTCATGGATTTCGTAATTTTTTGGCCATCGAGTCAGTGATCTTAGCGGTATCAGCAGCCTGGGAAAGCCCCTAAAGATCAGCTGACCTACGATCTATTTCAGCCATGATGTCATAGGCTAGCTTAAGGGCTTGATAACCATCCTCCCCGCTCACCAATGGGCGCTGATCTTGTGTAATGCTATCTGCGAAAGTTTGCAATTCCATCTGGATGGCATTAGTGTTGGCAATCGAAGGCATATCAATATGGATATGCTTGGTTCCCCGGTTGGTGTCGATCGTCATACCCGCTGCCCCTTCGGGTAGATTTGGGTCATCTGTGCCAAACAAACGCACTACTTGAGCTTCTTTGTCCAGGAAGTCCAAACTGATATAGGCATCTTGCTGAAACAAGCGGATCTTCCGCATTTGCTTCAAGGAAATCCTACTCGCTGTAAGATTAGCCACACAGCCATTGGCGAATTCAATTCGAGCATTGGCAATATCAGGAGTGTCGCTGACCACAGCCACTCCGCTAGCATTGACCACTTTGACGGGAGAATCCACCATGCTCAGTAGGATATCTAGATCGTGAATCATGAGATCCAATACCACTGAAACATCTGTCCCCCTCGGGTTGAAAGTAGCTAAACGATGGGCCTCAATAAACATTGGGGCCAGCTCCATGTCACCCAACGCCAACAGTGCTGGATTAAATCGCTCGACATGCCCCACCTGGATTTTCACCCCTCGAGCTTGGCTTAACTCCAATAATGCCTTGGCTTCATCAGGTGTATTGGTGAGCGGTTTTTCTACAAAAACGTGCTTGCCAGCCTGAATAGCCTGCTTAGCTAACTCAAAGTGTGTGGTGGTTGGAGTGACTATATCTACTACATCAACTGCCTCGATCAGTGCAGCCACGCTATCAAATGCAGGAGCTCCAAAATCAGCCGACACCTTTTCTCTAGTAGCTGCATCAGCATCATAAAATCCTTGCAAAGTATAATGGGCATCTGCCTGCTTGATACATTTCAAGTGAATTTTCCCCAAATGGCCCGTCCCTAAAACTCCGATTCTTAGCATATGTTCTAGTTTAGGCGCGCAAAATAAGGGAAATCTAATGTCTGAAAAATTAGAACGTCCTTTTAATTTGATCGTTGGTCGGTATCACCTGGATTTTTGGTTCCTTAGGTGACAAAGTAGGTGAGTAAAGCGGTCGATGGCTAACGATAATACATCAGAATGGCACCAAATAGAGTAATTAAGGCAATCAAGACCGTTGCCATCCGAATCGAATACTTCATATGGCTCGCAAAGGTTTCAATCTGCGACTGCATGTGAGGATACCTTGGGATAATCTCCTCGGCCATCTTTTTGGGATTGAATACATGTGCTGCTCCAAATTCTACCCGATTTTGCACAAGTTGACGGTAAACCTTCAACACCTTTACCCTGAAGTAAATATTTAGGAACAACATGGCAACAAACAGGCCAATAACAATCGTGATCAATAATACATACATAAGAATTCCTTTTGTAAACCAATCAAGTTAACTCTTGGGTCAAGTAAAACGGCACAAAAATAGGAAGCTTCCTCCACATTTCCCCTGATTCCCCAGGATGTACTAAAACAAAATGCTGTCAGCAAAGTTTGCTGACAGCATTTCTGAAGTATAAAACTTTAGTCGAGATTAATTTCCCCGCTACTCCTCCTTTGCTCAACTCAGGACGGCAGCAGCAACTCATACATTAGCTTGCAGTAGCCACTATCTTCCTCCGGTCCATTATACGAGGGGGGAAACCTTGAAGAAGCCTAACTAGCTACTGCCAAGGTCTTTTTTTCGGAAAAAGTTACTCGTTTCTTTGGCATCCAGATGAAGAAGGTACTTCCTACTCCTTCTTCCGACTCCACCCAGATCTTTCCTCCGTGTTGCTGTACGATCTTCTTACAGGTGGCCAATCCAATTCCGGTACCCTCGAACTTCTCCTTGTTGTTCAAACGGCTAAACATTCCGAATACTTTCTCTTTATACTTGGGGTCGATCCCGATACCGTTATCCTTGATGGTCATCACATGCCCCCCATCTTGTGAAAAGCCTGCCACCTCAACAACAGGATTGATATCCGGTTTTCTAAATTTCAGAGAATTCGAAATAAGGTTTTGGAACAATTGCATCATCTGAGTCGGTACTGCATCCAAATAAGGAATTCCCTTACGTTGGACTACGATTTCTCCTTCCGTGGTGGTCAATTGGTGATTTAAGTTTGATTTCACGGTTTGTATAATGCCCTTCATGTCAATCCACTCTGTAGACTGCTGACTGTTGATTTTGGAGTAGTCCAAGAGATCCGTCAGTAATGCGGACATGCGATCTACAGCCTCACGAATGAAACTTAGATATTCTTTGCCGGATTCATCTAACTTTTCACCATGTCGACGCTGCAATAAAGAGGAGAAAGCACCAATGGAGCGGAGCGGTTCTCGCATATCATGAGAGGCGATATAGGCAAATTGCTTCAACTCTGCGTTTAGATGCTGCAGCATATCGTTTTGCTGATTGATCTTCTCATTTTTCTCTTGCAGGATGGAGTTATGCGCTCTTTGTAATCGGTACCAGTAGATGAAAAGGGCCAACAACAAGGCCACCAAAGCGAAGGAAGCGATGTAAAATTGTCGAAAACGGCGGTCAATGGCTTCCTTACGGTGCAGCAACTCCACCTCTTGATTAAGCAAGCCAATTTCCCTTCCTTGCTTTTCCAGCTCATACTTGAATTGGACTTGATCCATCCGTTTCTGTTGCTCCTGGTTGACGATTCGGTCTTTGAGGCTAGCATATTGGGAAAGATGTGGGTAGGCATCTTCGATTCGATCAATCCGTTGATAGCCGATTGCAAGAGCATGATGAAACTCGGCTTCTCTGTTCATGGCGTTCATTTCCTCTGCAATCGCTAAGCCTTCCTTAAAGACATCTATTGCTTCTTGCTGGGTACCTAATTCCTCTAAAAGATTACCATAGTCCAAATACGCACTGGCCAAACCTCGTGAATCTCCAATTTTTTTAAATAGTCTGATACTATTGTCCAAGTGTTCTTTAGCTCGATCGTACTCCTGCATAGCTAACAGCAGGCTCCCCATATTCATTTCTGCATATGGCTGTAATCGGTTCTTCTTTTCTATGTTGTCACCCGTAATGGTAGGAATAAGATCCAAAGCCGCTTGATTGTACTCCAAGGCCCGTTCCAGATCATTGTTCTCTCGATGGTTCGTCCCCAAAGCACTGTAGCCACTAAGAATATTGACGCTATCTTTTAAGGTTTTACAAAGGTCCACCGATTGTTCGTAGTAATCTATGGCTTGCACATAATTATTCTGGTCATGATAAAGGGTTCCCAATTCATACAAGGACTTGGCGATACCAATGGAGTCTTGGATCGAGTCTCTGTAAGCCAATAGGCTCATATGTTTATTATGAGATTGCTCGTAAAGCCCTACCTGGCGATAAAGATCAGGAATACGGCTCAAAGCCAATTCGCGTCGAGTAGAGTCTACTACCTCAGGAGGAAAACCTAGATAGATTTCTAAGCCTTTAATAGCTTCGATATTATTGGTTAATCTACCATAACAGCGAGCCATAAGATAAATTGACTCTACATAACACTCATTAAATTGCAAGTCTCCCTCTGGCGGAGTGATCCTAGAAAAAAGGTCAATCGCTTTCTCGTAGTTTCTTTGCTTAACCAGGCTTTTGCCTTGTACAAAAAGCGTATCGCAGGGTGGATCTTGAGCAAATAATAGAATGGGAAATAAGAGGGCAATAGAAAGGATGCCCCGTCGAAGGATTAGTCTTGAGTCTAGCACAAAGTAGTTTAGTTTGTGTCTGTTCATAGGGACGATGTATATATTAGTGAAATAAAAAAAACTGCCATCCATTGAATATCAAGGATGGCAGTTCCTCTGGGAGCGATGCTCCGTTAATTAATCACTGTGAATTCAGGACTAATCGAAATCAGGATCATCGTCTTCCCATGGTGGAGGATCTCCTCCGCCCTTGATAAAAACAATTGATTTTTCATCCACGACCACGTCGGGATGAAGTCCCTTGAATTTTTCAATAGTCATACTTAAAGCGGTTTAGGTTAAAAAAATGAAATAATCTTTGATCGGCTCCGTGGGGAGCAATAATAGAATATTGACATTCGCCAGATCTATTACATCATTCTTTTAGTGTTATACGTGTGTAAGCTTAGTCACTTAAAATCATATCAGGGACTGCAGAAACCATGTCAAGAAATAATGTTTGGTATTAGAGAACGCCTAGTGTGATTGTTCAGGAAAGTTTTGTTCGTGTGCTTGTGCTGTAGAAATGTGAAGTAAAAATAACGAACTTATGTCAAAAATTCAACTCTGAAGCAAAAAAAGAGGAAGCCAATACTGACTTCCTCGAATAAACACCTAAAACCCATATTATATCATGAAAACCTTCTTCCATTTGAAACACAAACGATGGGGAATCCGTACATCTCTAGTTCTTCTCTGGGGCCTAGCCGTCTTTACTATTAACCAACTTTATTTGTTTGGATCAAAGTCCCTCTTTTCTGATTACCGGCTGGCAATTGTTTCCTCTCCCCTTCGTTTGTCAAAAAACTCATCGTAGAACTATCTGTATTTTTTTCAGCTTTTCTCTTCCGATCAGCTGCGTTTCTCAAGTCTTACATCCTTAAGACGTACTTAGGAAAGAATGTCACACAAAATTTAGCGAAAATTCACTAAAAACAACAAATAAACACATAAACAATTGACTTACAATTAATTAAAAAACAAAAAAAACTTTGAAGAATTTCTTTTTTTTAGCTTTTCACTAGAAGTAATAGTCATTTTGTGAACAAATTGATGTTATCTTGGCACTACATTTGGAAAGAAACCACTCAGACATTTTATTTTGACGCAACCATTTGGAGTTGATAAAGCGTACTAGGAAATCATGAAATACAGTATAGTTCTTTTCTTTCTGAGCCTGTCCATTGCCTTGCAAGCTCAGGTTAAGCCGAATTTTTTCCCAGAGGATATTCCTGCAACTGGTGTGGAGCAGATGTGCTTTTGCAAACCGGGTGTAAGTAACAAATCAAAATCCAGAGGCTTAGAACTGAGTTATACCTGGTTTGGAGGGAGCGATTTCATTTCAGATATAGATGACGAAACCCGCCTTAGCAACTTTAATAAATTCCAGAATTTTAAATTTAGCATTAAGGTACCCGTCTTTTACAAAGGTAGCTTTACATTAATATTAGGTTATAAGTTATTATCGGATTACTATGATTTTGATCGCATCGGGAATGAGTTCTCCGAGGCCTTTGAAGCCATGGATGTTCAGGCCTTGAAAAGTAATGCCTTGGATGTGATTATGACCAAGTCGTTGGATGAGAACAGGTACATTGCAGCGCGCATAGGGTATGCGGCCAATGGAAACTATCGGGAATGGATCAAATTTGACTGGCTAAACTTTGACGCCCGATACTCTATCTACAAATTCCTTGCTCTATATGCGATCAAACCGAACGATAACTTCGAATGGGGCTTTGGAGTGACAGGTTCAACGAGCTTTAGGCGAAACAGCTTTGTTCCATTTTTGGTATATAATCGAACCTTTAATGACCGCTGGGGCATTGAGTCGATCTTCCCCGGTTACCTATATGGAAGATACAATCTTGGTCCTTCTAATATCTTTCTCTTTGGTACGGAGTACAGTAGTAGAAGTTATCGGCTTGATCTGAATCGTCCCATGCGCGAAAACATCGATTATGCCCTCAATCAATCTGCCATCGTTTTATCCGCCCAGCTTGACCATCAGTTTTCACCTTGGGTATGGGCTAATGTGAAAGCAGGTTATCGCCTCAATCTTGACAGTGAGTTTCTTGGTAAAAATGATAGCACCATCACCTTTGATGCAGATGTCAGCGATGCTCCCTTTATCCAAGTAGGCATCTTCATTACTCCGCCAGATAACTTTAAGGATAAACTTATGCAGCAGTAGTACCAAATCCTATCTATAGGGTACTAAAAAGCCCGCAAGAAAATGCTTCCTACGGGCTTTTTAGGATACGGAAAGTTTCGATTCTTCTTCTACTCTGATTCTCCCAATTCCAATTCGAGTTCTCGTACTCGATCTTCCCTTTCGACCTCCAAGGAGATCACATCACCTGGCTTGTATTTTTCCAGCTCGAGAAATAGGTCATTGAAGGAGGCTATGTCCTTGCCATTAAGGCTAGTAATGATATCACCGAGCACAATTCTACCAGCTCGATTGCGATAGGTAGGTTGAATGCCTGCACGATCCGCTGGGCTATCTTCGTACACGTCTAATACCAGCACCCCTTTGCGTCCCATGCGCTGCAGGTATTGCTGGGCAGCTGGCTCGATGGTATTTATGGATGTGGGATGGCTCAGAG